>DASUPM010000405.1:0-6910 GCA_036281095.1 Pseudorhizobium sp. | reverse complement strand
GCGGCTGTCAATGCTATTGCAACTCATTCGCAATAGGTTCGCCGCAAGTGCATTTTAAAAGTTTCTAAAGGAGAATGCGGGAGGATGGTTCCATTCCATCCAGTGCTGCGTGAAGTGGGGTAGGCATGTCGGAGTTCTGCGCGTGAAGGGTTCACAGATCCGGCTGCCGCGGACTTTTCTGCTGATCATCAGCGGCGTGACCATCCTTGGCGGCGGAAGCGGTGCCGCTGCCGTCTATATCGGCGCCGACAGGCTTCTCGGTCCCTCCTATGCCGACATCAACGGCCTGACCTGCACGACGGTGGAAACCATCAGGATCAGGAAGGCCGACCGCTACTGGATCCGCAAATACGTGACCACGAACGAGCCGGGTGACGGCATCGCCCGCCTCAAGACCGCTCTCCGCGTCGCACGGACGGTGCAACAGAGGGAGCATTCGGATCTCGTCCAGGTCACGGTGCTCGATCAGAGCGGGCCGACCGACCGTGCCCACATGCGGGGACGGGCGATCGGAGCGCAGGTCGTCTATATGCCGGACGTGGACAAGGCGCCGGAAGGCATGCGGGTTCAGCCGATCACTGCCTATTATGTGGATGGCGCCGCAGACCAGACCGGCGAGTTCTGGGGTCTGCCGATCGACCTGCCGCAGGAGTATGCGGAGTATCTGTCGGCGTCGCTTACGGATGATGCCGACTGCCTGGACCCGGTTGTAGAAAGTGGAGAGGGGCACGGTACTTCCCGCGGTCACGGTGCCGATACCGGTCACGGCAAAGCCTCCGGGCATGGCGAGGCCAGCGGTGATGGCGATGCGCACGGCGGTGGGCAGGATGGCGGCCATGGTGCCGGACCGGCAGCCGAAGGCCATGCTGCACCGAACCCTCATGGGGAGCCGACGCCGGTTGCGGAGGGCGCGGAAAAGCCCGGACTGGTCGCGTCCCTGATGGGCATGGTCGGTCTCGGCGGTGCTGAACCGGCGGCGGACGCCCATGGCGCAGCATCCGGTCACGAGCCGCCGGCAGATGATCATCTCGAGCCGGGGCAGGGCGCAGAAGCGGAGCACCACGATGAGCCGGTGACACAGGCCGCTGCCGACCCGCACGCTGCCAAGCCGGGTGTCGATCATGCCGCCGACGCGGCGAACGCCGAGTCGGGCTGGCTCGATACCGTCAAGGGTATGGTCGGCCTGGACTTGAACGATCAGGAACCCGCGGCGCCGCTGGAAACGTCGGGGCAGGAAGACGGCAGCGGCGAGCCGGATAGCCATGGCGCTGCCTGGCTCGCGAAGATGCGCGCCCAGCCGCTGACGCCGGAGGGGCATGCCGGGGCGGCGAATTCAGCCGAGCCTGCGGCCCATGCCGAGGCGTCACAAGCGCCGGCCGTCGCGGAAGAGGACGACCCGGAGAAACGTCGCAAGAAGCCTGGATCGGACGCGAAAACGCACTGAAAACCTGATGGCGGGCGATACAGAAAAGGCGGCTCGCGGGCCGCCTTTCAAGTTTGGTCAGTCCGTCTTGCTGCGCCGAGCCGGGAAGAGGATGACGTCCCGGATCGATGGTGCGTCCGTCAGGAGCATGACGAGGCGGTCGACGCCGATGCCCAGCCCGCCGGCCGGCGGCATGCCCTGGTCCATGGCGTCGAGGAACTCGTCGTCGAGCTGCTTTTCCTTCTCGCCGCGGGCGTGGGCCTGTTCCAGCTGCTCGACCATGCGCTTGCGCTGCTCTTCCGGGTCGTTCAGTTCGGAGAAGGCATTGCCCAGTTCCCAGGTGTTGCAATAGGTCTCGAAGCGTTCCACGAGGCGCGGCTCGCCCGGCACCTCCTTGGCGAAGGGCGAGATGTCCTTCGGGAAATGCGTGACGTGTGACGGCTGGATCAGCGTGCCCTCGACCTTCTCCTCGAAGATGAAGGCGAGGCATTCGCCCCAGGTCCAGTCCTTCTCCACCTCGAAGCCGGCAGCCTTTGCGGCGGCACGGGCTTCCTCGTCCGTCTTGATCGCCAGGAAGTCGATCCCGGTCGCTTCCTTGACGGCATCGGGCATCGGCACGCGCTTGAACGGTCCCTTGAACGAAAGCTCCTTGTCGCCGAACTTGACCTCGGTCGAGCCGTGGATGGTCATGGCGAGCTGGGCAAACATGCGTTCCACGAGGTCCATGATGTCCTCGTAGTCGGCATAGGCCCAGTAGCACTCCATCATGGTGAATTCGGGATTGTGCCGGGTGGAGACGCCTTCGTTGCGGAAGTTGCGGTTGATCTCGAACACCTTGTCGGTGAGGCCCGATACCAGCGTGCGCTTGAGGAAGAGTTCCGGCGCGATGCGCAGGTACATGTCGAGCTTCAGCGTGTTGTGGTGCGTCTTGAACGGCTCGGCCGTCGCACCGCCATAGACCGAATGCAGCATCGGCGTCTCGACTTCCATGAAGCCGTCGTTTTCCATGAAGCGGCGGATGCCGGAGACGATGCGGCTCCTCTGCTGGAAGCGCAGCTTGGAGTCGTCGTTCGTCATGATATCGAGATGGCGCTTGCGGTAGCGAAGCTCGATGTCGGCGAGACCGTGATACTTCTCCGGCATCGGCAGGAGAGACTTGGTCAGCATGGTGATGTCTTGCGCGTTGATCGTCAGCTCGCCGCGCTTGGTACGGCGGACGACGCCGGTGACGCCGATGATGTCGCCGAGGTCGATCATCGGCAGCAGCGCGCGCGCCTCTTCCGGCGTGGTGTCCTTGTGGCTGAAGATCTGGATCTTGCCGGACGCGTCGCGCAGGTCGATGAACATGCCGGAATTCCGCGAGGAATAGACGCGCCCCGCAACCGTCACGATATCCTGCGTTTCGACGTCCGCCTCGAGGTTCTCATACTTCTCCGCCAGCTCGGCATTCGACATCGTCCGGTGGAAATGCGCCGGATAGACATCGCCGATCTTCTCGCGCAGCAGCTTCAGCTTCTGGGCGCGCACTTCCGTGGCGTCGGAGGAGAGGGCCATTTCGGACTTGGTGTCGGCCATTCTTCGGGACCTTTCTAATTACTGCGCTGCGCCGACCATCGAGGCGACGACGGTAGCGGCGACCTTCAGCCGCTGGCGGACCACGGAGCGGCCGAGCAGTGCCATGCTGTCGAACAGCGGCAGGGAGCGCGACGAGCCGGACATGGCGATGAAGAGCGGCGGCGTGACGACACGCAGCTTCTTGCCGAGCTTGTCAGCAACGGCACGCAGTTCCTGATCGATCGATTCGGTGCTCCACTCGATCATCTTCTCGAAATCGGCCTGGACCGTATTGATGATCTCGAGCGTCTCGGCAGGCGAGGTCTTCAGGCCTGCGAACGAGGCAGGTGTCAGGCCGACGTCGCCCGCCAGCAGGAAGCCGGCCAGGTTCGGCAGTTCGCCGAGCTTGGAAATCCGGCTCTGCGACAGCTTGAGGCCCTCGGTCAGGCGCTGGTTTTCCCTCGCCCATTCCAGCGTCCGCGCGACGAACTCTTCCGGCGTGAGCTTCTCGCGCAGCCAGCGGCCGTTCAGCCATTCCAGCTTCTGGAGGTCGAAGATGGCGCCGGCCTTGGAAAGGGCTTCCGCGTCGAACCTGGCCACGAGTTCGTCCATGGTCAGCAGTTCTTCGCCCTCGGCGATCTGCACGAAGAACAGGCCGAGGAAGTTCATCAGCGCTTCCGGCAGGTAGCCGAGCGCCGAATAGTAGGAGATGGAGGTCGGGTTCTTGCGCTTCGACAGCTTCGACTTGTCGGCGTTGCGCATCAGGGAGAGATGCATCCAGACCGGCTCGTTCCAGCCGAAATAGCGGTAGAGCAGGATGTGCTTCGGCACGGATGCCAGCCATTCCTCGCCGCGCGCCACATGCGTGATCTTCATCAGGTGGTCGTCGATGACGTTCGCCATGTGATAGGTCGGCATGCCGTCGCCCTTGATGAGCACCTGCATGTCCACCGAGTCCCACGGGATGGAGACGTCGCCATACACGCCGTCGGTGAAGTCGCAGGAGCCTTCGGTCGGGATCTTCATGCGGATCACCGAGGTATCGCCCGCCGCCATCTTGGCGGTGACTTCCTCTGCCTTCAGGTTCAGGCAGAGACCGTCATACTTGGGTGGCTTGCCGCTGGCGCGCTGCGCCTCGCGCATCTGCTCCAGCCGCTCGGGCGTGCAGAAACAGCGGAAGGCATGCCCCTTGTCCAGGAGTTCCTGGGCGTAGGGCTGGTACATGTCCTTGCGGTCGGACTGGCGGTACGGGCCGCAGGGGCCGCCGACATCCGGGCCTTCCGCCCATGTCAGGCCGGTCCATTTCAGCGCATCCAGTACCTTCTGCTCGAATTCACGCGTCGAACGCGTCGCATCGGTGTCTTCGATGCGCAGGATGAATTCGCCGCCATGCTTCTTCGCGAAGAGATAGTTGAAGAGCGCGATATAGGCCGTGCCGACATGCGGCTCGCCGGTCGGGGAGGGTGCGATACGGACGCGAACGCCGGAAGTGCTCATGAACAATGCTCGAATTGGCGCCATCAGCGGCGCGTGACATGCGTGTCTTGGGATTGGCAGGCGTTAGCGCATATTCGGCGTCGAGCGTCAAGACTATAGGCGGTCAGCCGACCGGCCACACCCAGAGCAGGACCGGCACGCTTACCAGCACTATGATGCAGGAAAGCGGCAGACCGAGCCGCGGATAATCGCTGAACTTGTAGCCGCCCGGCCCCATCACCAGCGTATTGCACTGATGCCCGACCGGGGTGAGGAAATCGCAGCCGGCGCCGATCGCGACCGCCATCAGGAAGGCTTCGGGCCGATATTCCAACGCTGTCGCAAAGCTTGCTGCGATAGGTCCCATCACCAGCACGGTTGCGGCATTGTTGAGGAATGGCGTCACGCCCATGGCGGTGATCAGGATCATGCCGAGTGCCGCATAGGGTGGCATGCCGCCCGCGATGCTGCCGAGCCAGGCCGCGATCAACTCGCTGGCGCCTGACGTCCTCAACGTATCGGACACCGGGATAAGGGCGGCCAGCATCACCAGGATCGGCCCGTCGACGGCCTTGTAGACATCCGTCAGCGGAATGGCCTTGAAAACAGCCATGCCCAGCGCTGCCGCGAAGAACGCGACGGCGACCGGAGCCCAGCCGAGGGCTGTGGCGATCATTGCCGCCGCCAGGATTACGAGAGGGATGAAGGCGCGGCGCTGGGTACCGAGCATCACCTCGCGCTGTGCGAGCGGCAAGAGCGCGAAGTCCTGCATCACGCCGGGAAGGCTGTTGCGATTGCCCTGCAGCACGATTACGTCGCCGGCCATCAGCGTGAGATCCCGCAGGCGTTCGCTCAATCGATGCCCCCGGCGGCTGACGGCGAGCAGGTTGACGCCCCGGGTATAGGAAAGGGCGAGTTCCCTGGCGGAAAGGCCGGAAAGAGGCGATTCCCGCGAGATGATGGCTTCGATCGAGATGACGTCGTCGCGTTGCGGTCCCTTTCCCTTGAGAGGTTTTCCCGAGAGTTGCAGCTTCGCATTGGAGACGACACGGTCGATGGCGGACGAACTGCCTTCGAGAATGACGCTGTCGTTCTCGCGCAGGACGAGATCGGGAAAGGGAGACATGCGCGTAGCGCCCCGCAGAACGGCCGTCGCGATGACGCCGCCGTCACCCAGCTTCAGCAGTTCGCTGAGCGGCTTTTCGACCATGCTGGATTGCGAGGAGACCAGTGCTTCCGACGTATAGTTGGCGATCTCGACGGCATCTTCGATCGACTTGTTCTGCTTCGTGCGCGAAGGGACCAGCCAGTGGAAGAACAGCAGGAAGGTGACGCCCACAAGGGTGAGGATGCCGCCGACGGGGGTGAAGTCGAACATCGTGAAGGGCGCGCCGGTCAGGTCCTCGCGAAGCTGCGACACGACGATGTTGGGCGAAGTGCCGATCTGCGTCATCAGGCCGCCGAGAAGCGCGGAGAACGCCATCGGCATCAGGTACTTGGAGGGCGAGACACCGGACCGTTTCGAAAACTGGAAGGCGACCGGCATCATGATGGCGAGTGCGCCGATGTTCTTGATGAAGGCGGAGAGCACTGCGACCACGATCATCAGCAGCGCGAGCTGGGTCCGCACGGAGTTCAGGTTGGGGAAGAACTTCTTGATGGCGATGTCGACGATGCCGGATCTTGCCACGGCGGCGCTGACGACGAGGGCGCTGCCCACGATGATGACGATGTCGTCCGAGAAACCGGAAAAGGCTTCCTCGAAGGGAACGATGCCGACAGCCACCGCGGCTATGAGGGCGCAACAGGCGACGATGTCGTAGCGAAAGCGGTCCCAGATGAACACCGCCATCATGAGGCCGATGACGGTGAAGGCAAGGATCTGTTCTGTCGTCATGGAACCCCGAGAGAAACGTGAAGCGGGACCGCCTCACCGCGCGCCAGCGCCGGAAGATTTGCACAACCCGGCAGCCGGGAAAAGGTGCCTGCAGGCATGAAATAAAAATGGCCCGGGATGCGGGCCATTTTCATCGACGTCAGTGGACGGTCTTGTCCGGCCGCTTCCGCTTGCGGGCATTGCGGGCGAACATGTTGAGGATCTCGACAAAGGCCGAAAAGGCCCTCGCGGCATAGACGTAACCCTTGGGCACCTGGAAACCCATGCCTGCGGCGATGAGGGTCGTGCCGATCATCAGCAGGAAGCCGAGCGCCAGCATGACGATGGTCGGGTTCTTGGCGATGAAGTTGGCGAGCGGCGTCGCTGCCGCCATCATCACCGAGACGGCAACGATCACAGCGATGTACATTATCGCGATCTCGTCGGTCATGCCGACGGCGGTGATGATCGAATCGATCGAGAAGACCAGGTCGAGCAGCAGGATCTGGAAGATCGCCGCGCCGAGCGTCATGCCGACTGCCTGACCGACCATCGTGTCCTTGTGATCGTCGGGGTCCACC
>DASUPM010000404.1:0-2257 GCA_036281095.1 Pseudorhizobium sp. | reverse complement strand
CGGATCAGCATCCGTCTGCGTGAATCCGAAGGGCTCCATCGGAACCTGAATGAGGATCTCGTGACCCTCCCGGCGAGACGTCTGCATCCAGCGCTGCAGGCTGTTTCCGGTGGCCGCGAAGGCCAAGGTCACGTCCTCTGGAAGCAGGTCGATCGCCTTCTGCGTGCCCGTCTGGCTGAGGCCGAGGCCGCCGACGACGATGGCAATACGCGTGCCGCGAGCGCCGGACCATGGACGGGCATACTGGTCCATCGGCCGTAGACCGTCCTTGCCGACGATCGGAAGGGGACCCTCCGGAGTATCTTCGAGCAGATCTTCGTTGGGCGTGCCGGCCAGTCGGGGATCCTGACCGATACGGGAGGTTTCAATGAAGGCAGGGCCCTCGCCCTCCCGTGCCCGCGGGGAGTACTTGGTAACGACGGTACCGTCGTCCGTCAGAACACGCTCGACATTCGCCCCCGACCTGGGGTCCGTTCGGGCCATGGTCGTCAGCTCCCCGGCACGATCGCCGGCGTGCGGCGTGGTTGCCGGCCGCTCCAGCGGGGCCGCCGCTACGGTATCCGTGTTCCGCAGACCAGCGTCGTCACGCATCGAATAAATGGAAAGGCCGACAATGACTGCTGCCGCCGCAAGAGAAGCAAGGAGGGAGGCGGAAGGCCGCAGGTTCCGCCGTTTACCGGCCGGCTTGCGTCGTCCGAGCGGCTCATGGAGGTCGGTGCCCAAGAGGAAAGCCCGCATTCGTTACAATAAAGAAGGGAGCCGTGCCCGGCTCCCTTTGGATATTACTGCTTTGCCGCTGCAGCTTTCTCCGGGCTGGGCGGGAAGCTGGGGTCGGTCTTGTTGCCCCGCAGAAGGTCGAGCGCGTAGTTCAACTGCACGTCGTCCTTGGCTTCCGGCGGTACATAGGCGATCGAACCCGAACCCTCTTCCGTCTCGTTCTGGCCGGTTATGTGGCCGCGAAGGCCCGATTCTCCCTCGGACCTCACCTTGCCCTGCAGATCTTCGGGAAGGGGTTGCTCGACCACGATATCCGGCTTGATGCCCGTTCCCTGGATCGACGTTCCAGACGGCGTGTAGTAGAGCGCCGTCGTAAGGCGAAGCGCACCGCTTTCACCGAGCGGGATGATCGTCTGAACGGATCCCTTGCCGAAGGAGCGTGTGCCGACCACCGTAGCGCGCTTCAGGTCCTGCAACGCGCCGGCGACGATCTCGGATGCGGATGCCGAACCGCCGTTGATCAGAACCACCACCGGCTTGCCCTTCGTCAGGTCCCCCGGACCTGCATTGAAGCGCCGCGTCTCGTCGGCATTGCGGCCGCGGGTCGATACGACTTCGCCGCGTTCGAGGAAGGCGTCGGAGACGTTGATCGCCTGATCGAGAAGCCCGCCCGGGTTGAGGCGCAGGTCGAGGACATAGCCCTTCAGCTTGTCGGCCGGGACTTCAGCTGCGATCTTCTGGACCGCCTTTTCGAGATCGTCATAAGTCTTTTCCGTAAAGGAAATGACGCGGACATAGCCGACATCGCCCTCGACCCGCGACTTGACCGCGCGGACCTCGATGATGTCGCGAACGACCGTGATATCGAGCGGCTTGTCGGCGCCTTCCCGGATAATGGTCAGCTTGATCGGTGTGTTGACGGCGCCGCGCATCTTCTCGACGGCTTCTTCCAGTTTGAGGCCGCGAACCGCTTGTCCGTCGATTTCCGCAATCAGGTCGCCTGCGAGGATACCTGCACGGGAGGCAGGCGTGTCATCGATCGGAGCGATAACCTTGACCAGTTCCTCCTCCATTGTGACTTCGATGCCAAGACCGCCGAATTCGCCGCGGGTTTGCGTCCGCATATCCTCGGCATCGCGCGCGTTCAGGAAACTTGAATGGGGGTCCAGCGAGGTGAGCATGCCGTTGATGGCATTCTCCACCAGCTTTTCCTCGTCCGGCGGCGTCACATACTGCGCGCGGACGCGCTCGAAGACGTCGCCGAAGATCGACAATTCCTTGTAGGTCGAAGGGCCTGCAGCCTGTGCCGGCACGCCTGCAGAATAGATGACGCTCATGGCCGTCGCACCCATCAGCGCACCGACGATCACAAGAGATGCCTTACGAATCATTTCGTGCCCTTCCGATTTCCCTAGCGGTCCACCATGGTTTCGAATCTACCGGCGAACCGTCTTTCCTGAATTCAATGTAAAGTGTGGGACGATCCGTTTCCAGCGTCAATGCTGTAGCGCTCGCCACCTTTTTCTCACCCATTACCGCG
>DASUPM010000403.1:0-3443 GCA_036281095.1 Pseudorhizobium sp. | reverse complement strand
CTCGAGGATACCGGTTCGTCCAGGACCTCGCCGCCCTTTTCAGCCATCGCGCGGACGAGATCCCGTTCCGTGAAAATACCGGCCACGCGTTCTTCGACGCTTGTTACCACCACTGCGCCGATCCGCTTCTCATGCAGGACCCGCGCGACCTCCAGCAAGCTCTTGTCCGGCGAGACCGCGACCACGTCGCGGCCCTTGATATCAAGCATATTCCTCACGGTAATGGACATGGCCTTCTCCTCCTAGGCACTTCGCTGCGGTTGTCGCCCCTTCTCAGGACGGCCGCCACTGCAGATCGTGCGCCCGCCCTTCGTTCTTTGCAATATGCTAACGCATGGTCCGCGTCTGCTCACCCTCGCGCGGATTGAGCGGGTCGAAAAAGCCGAACAGCAGGAAGCCGAAGAGGAAGCCGCCAATGTGGGCATCCCAGGCTATCTCGCCTGCGCCGCCCACCAATGGCAGCCCGGCGGCGATCAGCAGGTTTCCCGCAAGCCAGATCGCAATGAAAACGGCTACCGTCCGGTTGCGGAACGATGCCAGAACCGTCTGTCGTGGAAAGAGATGTCCGTAGATGCGGTTGAACCCTCCCCGGGCGGGAAAGGCAAACCGACAGGCCGCGCCCATCAATGCGGAAACGACCCCGGAAGCACCGATCAGGATCGTCTGATCTCCCCAGTGAAGCGCGGCGTGGAAAAAGGCGGAAGCCGCCGCCGACAGAGCCCAGAACAGGATGTAGCGGAATGTGCCGATGCGCCTTACGACGGGCGCACCGAAGGCAAGCAACCACAGGGCATTGAAGAGGAGATGCTCTATCCCTCCATGCAGGAGCGAATAGGTAACCGGCGTCCATAGCCATTCCAACCCCTGTTCCGCCAATGGATAGACGTAGCGAAGCGGCGTGAAGGCGAGGTAGAAGAGAAGCATGCTCCTTTCCTGCGCCCCAAGGAGAAGCGCGTCGGCAGCGAAGAGGCCGCCGAGCAGAAGCATCGTCAGGCTCAGGGAGCGTGGCAGGTTGAAGACGGGCTGCCGCGCCGCCGGCTCTGCGGCGCCGCCTCGGTATTCCTCACCCTGATTGCGCTGGTCGTCCATCGTCGCTCCTCGGTCAATTCGTGTCCAGCCATATAGGCCGGCTGGGCCGAAGAAAAGGGAGCCGAAAGCAGTCAGAACGACGAAGTGGACGGACGTCGGGCCGTTGGTGGCCTGCGCAGGCTTCCCGTCGAAAGCCATTCTTCCGGAATACCCAATGTTAACTCCGCATGTGTATCTGTAGCCTACTTCCTAACCAGGAACGCCGGACGATGTTTTCATTCCAGTCGCATCAGAACAGTACGCCGAGCGCTGCGGCCGCGGCCGACGCCTACCAGCGGGTCGCCGTCAATCTAGGTGGTCGTTTGATGCTCGCCGACTACGAAGAGTATCCCTGCACCGCGACCGAAATGTCTCCGGGCGATGTCGAATTCACATGCATGGCGCGGCCCGGCATGAACGAGCGCGTGATCGCATACCTGGACAATATCGGCAGGCTCGAGGGAATCGTCACGGTTGTCTCCTCTGCGGGGTTCTCGATGGCGCTTCAGGCGACGGACCGGAAGCGGGAGAAGCTCGCCGCTCAGCTGACTTGGCTTGCCAACAAGCACGAGCTCGGCCTGCCGGAAGATCGCCGCCATGATCGGCTCACGCCTCGCCAGATCGCCGTGGAAGTCACGCTGGACGACGGCCGCCGCTATGCCTGCAGGCTGATGGACTTGTCGCTCTCGGGCGCCGCGGTCGACATCGATATCCGCCCGCCCCTCGGCACGCCGGTCCGCCTCGGCAACATGCGCGGCAAGGTCGTGCGCCACTTCATGGAAGGCGTCGCGGTGGAGTTCGACACCGTACAGTCGCGCGAGTCGCTTCGCGAATTCCTCTAGCTTCGATAAAACGGTCAGGACAAGGGCGGTCGCTGTGCCGCCTTTTCGTTGTCACCAAATCGGACCGCGCTTTTCTCCGGCGGCAGGACTCAATCCGGGACTATTGCCAAAGAAATCCTGCTTCATTTCGGGATTTTTTTTCGCCGACACCCGAGGGAAATTCCAAAAATTCCCGCACGCGCCTCAGGGTTGGCAGCCTGAGCGGGGCACCAAACCAGTCTCGCGCTATGCGCTCCCCCAAAATTTCTTCTTCTTCCACTCTGCGTGAGACGGTCACCGCTGTTAACTGCATCGCACCACAAGCCCTGCGGCGGGCCACGCAGAACCGGTGAACCGTTGATCGGCATCATCGGATTTATCGCAAATCATCCTAGAATTTACATCAAAGTTTATTCGAATTTGCCTCCAACTTGAATCGTCTTTTCGTCAATTTAATATCAATTAAACGATTGATTTTACTGCGTATTTTTGCGCGACATCAAAGGCTTTCTGTCATCTTTCTCTTCACATCGGGGAGACAAGAACATGACCTACAGCAAAGCCTTGAGCGTCCGGATCGCGGCCTTCTTTTTCGTGCTGTTTGCCGGCCAGTCCGCGTATGCGCTGCCGGGCGCGATGCAGGTGATCGGCAAGGCCAATCCACCGATCGGGCACTATGACTTCTGTCGCATCTACGCCAGCGAATGTCAGGCCGCCACCTATGACCGCGGACCCTTGACGCTGACGGAAGACAAGTGGAAGACGATCCTCGACGTCAATTATACGGTCAACACCTCGATCGAGCCGCTGACGGACCAGGAGATTTACGGCGTGGAAGAACGCTGGGCATATCCCCGAACCGTCGGCGACTGCGAGGACTTCGTCCTCCTCAAGCGCAAGATGCTGATCTCGATGGGCTTCGACCCGGCCGACCTGCTGATCACCGTCGTGCTGCAGCCGAACGGCGAAGGCCATGCGGTTCTCAGCGTGCGTACGGACCACGGTGACTTCATCCTCGACAACATGCGCAACAAGGTGATGCTGTGGTCGGATACGGAATATACCTTCCTCAAGCGTCAGGCGAGCGACAACGCCGGCCGGTGGGTCAAGCTTCAGGATGGACGCACCACCGCCGTCGGCAGCGTCGGCCAGTAATCACGACGTCATCGTCAGACTTCAATGCCGGCCTCAGTGCCGGCATTCCTGTTTCAATCTGCTCCGCGTCGGACGCGCTGCAGTTCAGACCAGATGATCTGAGGTAACACTTTCCCATCTTTTTCGTGTCCCGAAAGCCTTTTCCGCCACAGGATCATATTGATGCCGCCTTTGGCGCATTTGACGAAAGGCGGTCGGAGGCGCATTCAATGGCGGGGGCGTGATTGGCTAAAATGCGACGCACCTTGGAAACCCATTGTACAGCATAAACCTCTTGGTAACGCTGTTGCCCTAGGTTGAGGGACAACGGTCGTGGCGGGGGCGCGCCCGGAAGGTAAGTCAGTCATGCAAACGATGAGTGCGACAGTGTCGAAATCAGTTTTCCCCACCCTCCTTCCC
>DASUPM010000402.1:0-4670 GCA_036281095.1 Pseudorhizobium sp. | reverse complement strand
GAGATGATCATCTCGGCCGCCTTCCTGGCTTACGTGATGTATGGCAGCCTGGGAATCGATCCGGTGACGGGGCTCCTGATCGCGGCTCCGGCCGGGTTCGCCCTGGGCTACCTGATCTACGGCGTCATGATGCGTCCGCTGGTGGCGCGCTCCGCCGACAGGGCCAGCCTGGAGATCGATTCCATCCTCGCCACCTTCGGGCTGCTCTTCGTCATTCAAGGCGTGCTGCTGGTCACGTTCGGCGCCAATTTCACCAGTTATAATTACCTGAACGTGCCAGTGCAGGTCTTCGGCACCAATCTTGCCGCAAACCGGCTCCTGGCGCTCCTCCTCGCGCTCGTGGTCGGGGCAGCGCTCTACCTCCTGTTGACGCGCACCCTGTGGGGTACGGCGCTGCGAGCCGTCTCGGTCGCGCCGAGCTCTGCTCCTCTGGTCGGAATCGACGTCGACAAGGCGTCCCGCTATGCCTTTGCCATCGGCGGTGCACTGGCGGCGGCCGGCGGGGTGGTGATTTCCATGTACCAGACGTTCACCGCGACATCCGGTGTGGTTTTCACCATGAAGGCGCTCATCGTCGTCATCATGGGCGGTGTCGGCAACGTCGCGGGCGCCCTGTCGTCGGGATTGATCCTGGGCCTCGTCGAGACGCTCGTTGCGACCTATCTCGATCCGGGACTTACGCTCGCATCGACCTATGCCATCTTTCTCGCGATCCTGCTCTGGCGTCCTTCCGGCCTTTTCGGGAGGAGCGTACGATGAACCGCCGCCTGCTGATCGCCGCTCCGGTTCTGGCTATCGTCATTGCAGCGCTGGCGGCCGTGCCCTTCTTTGCAAGTCCCTACATCATCACGCTGATGATCGGCATGTTCGGCTACGTTACGCTGGCGACGGCCTGGGCGCTGTTTTCCGGCCCGACCCGCTATGTGTCCCTGGCGACTGTCGCGTTCTTCGGCATCGGAGCCTATACGGTTGCAGTCTTCAGCGAGAGCATGCCTTATTCGCTCATTCTGGTGGTTGCCGGCGGGATCGGCCTCCTGGTCGCTTTGGTGGTCGGCCTGGCGACGCTGCGGCTCGCAGGGGTCTATTTCGTCGTCTTCACATTCGGCCTTGCGGAACTGATCCGCCAGCTCGTGACCTGGTATGAGGTCAATCTCACCGGCACGCTGGGTCGCTACATCTTCCTTCCCGTGACGCCGGAGGGGATTTACTGGCAACTGCTGGCGCTGGCCGTCGCGACGCTGCTCATCGCCTGGTGGATCGCCCGCAGCCCCCTCGGCCTGGCGCTTCGCGTGATCGGCGACGACGAGGTGGTCGCGGCACATTGCGGCATCAACATCGCTTGGGTGAAGCTTGCCCTGTTCGCCATTTCATCGGTCCTGATCACGCTGGTCGGCGCGATCCAGGCGCCGCGCTGGACTTATGTGGAACCATCGATCGCCTTTAATCCGACCGTCTCGTTCCTGACGCTGATCATGGCGCTTTTGGGCGGAGCCAACCGGCTCGGTGGTCCGCTTCTGGGCGCCGTCCCGCTGTTCCTGTTGTTCGAATGGTTGTCGGCGAACTTCCCCAACCACTACTCCATCTTCCTGGGCCTCGTCTTCATCACCATCGTGTTCATGCTGCCGCGCGGCGTCCTCGCTTTCGCCGAGGAACACTGGAGGCGGTGGCGCGGGACGGCCGGAAAGGGAAAGAGGATGGCGGTATGAGCGAACTCCTGGCGATTTCCGGTCTGACGAAACGTTTCGGCGGACTGACGGCGGTGAACGCCGTTTCCTTCACGGTGGATCGTGGTGAGGTCGTTGGACTGCTCGGGCCGAACGGGTCGGGCAAGACGACGGTGCTGAACATGATCTCGGGCCATCTCTCTCCGACAGCCGGTACGATTGCGCTTGGAGCTCAGATGATCGGCGGGCTGGCGCCGAACCGGATCGCACTCAAGGGCGTCGCCCGGACTTTCCAGTTGGTTCGCGGCCTTCCGTCGCTTACCGTATCCGAAAACATCGTGGCCGCGCTCGCTTTCGGTCGGCGGCGGCTGTGGGGCGAGGCGGCCCGCCGCGAGGCGTTCCTGCGACTGGAAGAGGTCGGTCTTGCCGATCGCGTCGACCAAAGCGCCCAAGACCTGACCTATATCGACCAGAAGCGGATGGAACTTGCGCGCGCTCTCGCCGCGGAGCCCGAACTTCTTCTGCTGGACGAATGGCTCGCCGGCCTGAACCCGACGGAGCTTGGTGTGGGAATCGACCTCATCCTGTCGCTCAGGGAGCGGGGGATCACGATCGTGATGGTGGAGCATGTGATGGAGGCCATCCGCGCCGTCTGCAGCCGCTGCGTCGTTATGAACGCCGGCCGCAAGATCGCAGATGCACCCACGTCGGAGGCCTTGTCCGACCGGGAAGTGGTCACTGCCTATCTGGGAGAAGGCCATGCTTGAGATCGATGGACTTTGTGTGCGCTATGGTCATCACGTGGCGTTGGACCAGGTTTCGATCCGGATCGGCAAGGGTGAAACCGTGGTCATTCTCGGGGCGAACGGCGCGGGCAAATCTTCCCTTCTGAAAGCGATAGCCGGACTGGCGGCGGTGGATCCCGGAAGTTCCATCGTTTTTCACGGCAGATCCATCGCCGGCCTTGCCCCGCATCGGATACTGGAGGCCGGTATCGCATTGGTACCCGAGGGACGAGGCGTGTTTGGCGACCTGACCGTCGATGAGAACCTTGCGCTCGGCGCCTATTCCAAGCGTGCACGTGCCGATGCACAGACAAGCCGGGACTTCGTCCTCGACCTCTTCCCCAAGCTGGGGGAGCGTCGCAAGCAGCATGTCAACACCATGTCGGGTGGCGAGCAGCAGATGGTGGCAATCGGAAGGGCACTGGTGTCGAAGCCGGAACTCCTGATGCTGGACGAGCCGAGCCTGGGGCTCGCGCCCGTCGTTGTCGGCGAACTCTTCAAGAGCCTCGGCCGCATCCGCGAGCGCGGCCTTGGGCTGCTTGTCGTCGAGCAGAACGTCAAGATGAGCCTGGCGATCGCCGACCGCGGCTATCTCGCCGAGGCTGGCCGCATCAGCGGAGAAGACAGCGCCGCCAACCTGATGAAGGACGAGTCGGTCCAGCGGGCTTTCCTCGGCCGAGCGGGTTGAGATTCAAAGTGATCGAGGAATAGGACAGTGGAGAACGGTATGAGCATCCTGGGCCTGAAGATTGACAATGTCGAAGTGGAAGCGAGTGACGGCCGTCACTTCGAACGGATGAACCCGATTTCCGGCGAGGTTGCCTCCACGGTCGCGGCGGCTTCGGTCGAGGACGCCTGCCGGGCTGCCAATGCCGCCGCCAAGGCGTTCCCGGCCTGGGCAGCGACGGGGCCGGCGGCACGCCGCAAGCTGCTTCTGGCGGCTGCCGACCGCCTGCAGGAAAAGGCACAGGATCTTGTGGCGGCGATGGCGGCCGAGACAGGCGCCACTGCCGGCTGGGCCATGTTCAACGTCGGCCTTGCGGCCGACATGCTGCGCGAAGCGGCCGCCATGACGACCCAGATCACGGGCGAGGTCATTCCCTCCAATCGCCCGGGAAGCCTTGCCATGGCAGTTCGCCAGCCGGCGGGTGTGGTCCTGGCGATCGCGCCCTGGAACGCTCCCATCATTCTCGGCGTGCGGTCGATCGCCATGCCACTCGCCTGCGGCAATACGGTCGTCATGAAAACCTCGGAAATCTGCCCCCGGACCCATCGGTTGATCATCGATGCCCTGCATGAGGCCGGACTTCCGGAGGGCGTGCTCAACGCCATCTCCAATGCCCCCGAAGACGCAGGCCTGATCGTCGAGACGCTGATCGCCCATCCCGCAGTCCGCCGGATCAATTTCACCGGCTCCACGCGGGTCGGCCGCATCATTGCGGAAACGGCGGCGCGTCACCTGAAGCCGACCCTCCTGGAACTGGGCGGCAAGGCCCCGTTCATCGTGCTGGACGATGCGGATATCGGCGAGGCCGTCGCCGCCGCCGTTTTCGGAGCCTACATGAACCAGGGCCAGATCTGCATGTCGACCGAACGCCTGGTGGTCGATGACAGGATCGCCGACGAGTTCGTGGAAGCCATGGCCGCCAAGGTGAAGACGCTGAAGGCCGGAGATCCGCGCCGGAGCGACTCGCCGCTTGGCTCGCTTGTCGACCTGAAGGCCGCGCAGCGGGTCGAGGTACTCGTCAAGGATGCTCTCTCCAAAGGCGCCGTGCTGGCGGCCGGCGGCGGCGTGGATGGGACGCTGATGGACGCGACGCTCCTCGACCGGGTAACGCCGGCGATGCGCATCTACGGTGAAGAGACTTTCGGTCCCGTCGCGTCGGTCGTCCGCGTCGGATCGATCGACGAGGCGGTCCGCGTGGCGAACGATACGGAATACGGACTGGCCGCCGCCGTCTTCGGGCGGGACGTCAACCGGGCGATGAGCGTTGCCCGCCGCGTCGAGTCAGGCATCTGCCACGTCAACGGCCCGACGGTGCACGACGAGGCGCAGATGCCCTTCGGCGGCGTGAAGGATTCCGGCTACGGACGCTTCGGCGGAACGGCCGGGATCGCCGAATTCACCGAGCTCCGCTGGATCACCGTCCAGGACGGCCACATCCACTATCCGATCTGATGGATGGATTTCGCCGACGCGATACCGGCCGGAGCTTCGGTC
>DASUPM010000401.1:0-5070 GCA_036281095.1 Pseudorhizobium sp. | reverse complement strand
TCGTTCGGCGAGATCGGCGACCAGCGGCTGACCGTGATGGCCGGCATCATGGTGATGGACGAGTTGTCGGAACTCGGCCGGAAGGTCGAGGCAAGGGATGCCGACATCGCCTCGCTCAAGTCGGCGCTGCACGGCGAGGCGGAGCACCAGCAGAGCAATGAACAGCAGGTGGTTTCGGCACTCGGCGAACTGGCCGGGCGGATCGAGGCGCTGACCGGGAAGCTGGTCGGGCGGTGTGCCCCTGCGAACTGAGTGAAAACCTCGGCGCGGCACTGGCACAGGGCCGGTTTTCGTCCTATATCTCGAACGCGGTCTGCGCCTCACGACAGGAACCACAATCCCTGGGGCCATACTCGATCCAAAGGGAGCTGTCCCTGACCAGGCCCGTGGGCCTGGACATATGGCGCCCACCTACGTTTGTAGGCACCCAGGATCGTAACTCTCCATCGGTTGCCGTGGATCGCGCCTAGCCTCCTCTCCATACCGCACCCGCAACACTTGACTTTGCAGCGGCTGCGACCGAGTTTGCCCCGGCCTTCACCTTGCCGGGATCCCATGCCCTTCAGTACGAATACCTTTGCCCGTTCCTCAATCCTGATGCTGCTGGTCGGTGCGGCGATCCTCGTAGGCATCGTTCTGTCTTCGCTGTTCCAAGCCAGGATGACCCAGTCCTATTCCGAGGAAGTGGTCGAACTGAGGAATGCGAGAACCGCGTCGGCCAACCTCTTCATACTGATACAGGGCGCGGAAACCGGACAGCGGGGCTATCTCCTAACCCGGAACGACGACTTCCTGGCGCCGTATGAGCGTGCCGTCAGTGACCTCAACGCAAGCATGCAGCAGCTGGAAGAGGCGCTCCGCGAGGAGGAGACCTATTCCGAAACCATCCCGAGAATCAGGTTTCTGGTCGAAGAAAAGCTGGACGAGCTGCAGCGGACGGTCGCCATGGCACGAGGGGGCGACGTCGATGCCGCGATAGCGGTTCTGCGCGCCGATTATGGGCGCCAGGTCATGGAAGAGCTTCGGGGGCTCTTGCGGAGCCTTCTCCAGTCGCTCGACCTACGGCTGAATGCCGGTCTTGCGGAACTCACCGCGGCCTCGACCTCCATGCAGTGGTTCTCGATCGGCGGGGGGATCGTGATCATTGCCGTCGTCGGCGGGGCGATCGCCGTGGTCAGCCAGCACGTGCGAGAACTTTCCCGCGCCCGCGGCGTCGTCGAGGAACTCAATGCGAGCCTTGAAGAAAGGGTCGAGGAGCGCACCGAGGACCTGATGCAGGCCAACCGCGAGATCCAGCGCTACGCCTACATCGTCTCGCACGATCTGCGCGCGCCGCTCGTCAACATCATGGGCTTCACCAGCGAACTCGACGCGACGCTTGCGGCGGTCAAGACCTATGTGTTTGCCGATGGGGGGATGCTCACGGAGGATCAGGTCCGCGATGCGCGGCTGGCGGTCGAGGAAGACCTGCCCGAAGCCATCTCGTTCATTCGCTCGTCGACGAAAAAGATGGACGGGCTGATCAACGCGATCCTGAAGATTTCACGTGACGGTCGCCGCGAACTGAGGCCGGAGCCGGTCGATCTTTCGGAACTGCTGGAGACGACGGCCGCCAGCATCTATCATCAGGTGGACGAGGCGGGTGGCGAGATCAGGATCGCGGTGGGCGGCGCGCGGGGCATGATTGCCGATCGCTTCTCGCTCGAACAGATCTTCGGCAACCTGTTCGACAACGCCGTGAAATACCGTCATCCGGACCGGCCCCTGCAACTGGCTGTCCGCGCCATGCCGGCGCGGCGGAACTCCGTCCGCATCGAGGTGGAAGACAACGGCCGTGGGATTGCGCCCGAGGATCATGAGCGCGTATTCGAACTTTTTCGAAGATCCGGCGTGCAAGACAAGGCTGGAGAGGGTATAGGCCTCGCCCATGTCCGTTCGTTAGTCAGAAATTTAGGCGGCGAGATTACCGTGACGTCGACCTTGGGAGGCGGATCCACATTCATCATCCGGCTGCCCATGGATCTGTCCCAGTTTGTCAGGAGTAACGGGTCATGAGAGCTGCAGCGAAAGAAGTCACGATCGTGATGGTCGAGGACGATGAAGGCCACGCGCGCCTCATCGAGAAGAACGTGCGCCGTGCCGGCGTCAACAACGAGATCGTTCCCTTCACCAACGGCAATTCCGCGCTCGACTACATCCTCGGAAGCGACCGGTCGGGCAATTCGGTCCAGGACCGCCACCTGCTGATCCTGCTCGACCTGAACCTGCCGGACATGTCGGGCATTGACATCCTGGAGAAGGTGAAGTCCAACCCGCATGCGAAGCGTCTTCCGGTGGTCATCCTGACCACCACCGACGACGAGCGGGAAATTCAGCGGTGCTATGATCTCGGCGCGAACGTCTACATCACGAAGCCCGTGGATTACGACAGCTTCGCCCACGCGATCCGTCAGCTCGGTCTGTTTTTCTCAGTGATGCAAGTGCCGGGACAATAACGGAAGCAGATGCCGCAAACGGTTCTTTATGTCGACGACGATCTTGCGCTGGCCCGTCTGGCGCAGAGATCGTTGGGCCGTGCCGGCTATGACCTCGTTCATGCGGCCGATTCGTCGTCGGCATTGGAGGCGCTGGAGAACCACACGCCCCGCGCCATCGTTCTCGACCACTATCTGCGCGCGGAGACGGGTCTCGATATCCTGCGCATGCTGAAGGATCGCGGGAACAAGCTTCCCGTGATCTACGTGACGGGATCGAGCGATGCCACGATCGCCATCGAGGCGCTCAAGAGCGGCGCGTCCGACTATGTCATCAAGACGGTCGGCGACGAGTTCTGGCCGCTGATGGAGAGCGCCTTGCGGCAGGCCATCGCGAACGCCGAGCTGCGGATGGCAAAAGAAAAGGCCGATCAGGAGATCAGGCTCGGCAAGGAGCGTGCGGAGGTCCTCCTCGCGGAGGTCAACCACCGTGTCGCCAACAGCCTTGCACTTGTCGCAGCCCTCATCCGTCTGCAGGTCTCGAACAGCAGGAGCGACGAGGTCAAGGAGGCCCTGACGGAAACCCAGGCGCGCATCACCGCGATCGCCGGCATGCACCGGAGCCTCTATACGTCGGACGACGTGCGGCAGGTCGAAATGGACAAATATCTCGGCACGCTCGTGCAGGAAGTGCGGAACTCGGTCAATCTGGAGCAGCAGGGGCCAACGATCCAACTGCAGGCGGACCCCGTCTCGCTCTCGTCCGACCGCGCCGTTTCGGTCGGCATGATCGTGACCGAACTGCTCACCAATGCCATCAAATATGCCTATCCCGACGGCGGCGAGGGCGAGGTGCGCGTCGTCCTGACGCGTCGGGAGGAGGAGCAGGTCCTTCTGGTCGTCGAGGACGACGGCATCGGCTTGAGAGAGGGAGAAACTCCGCAGGGAACGGGTCTCGGCAGCCGGATCGTCAAGTCGATGGCTGCAACGCTCGGTTCGACCGTGGAATACAAGCCGAAAGCCCGCGGCACGCGCGCCGAACTCGTTCTGGCGCTTCAGGTCTGACGGACGACGAATAAGCCACCCGGTGCCATTGCCACGGGGCCTGCCGGGCCCTATCATCCCGCCTACCTGGATGACGGCTTCTGTTTGTGCGCAATCGACGCTCGGGCGGCGCCGAGCCCTGGACGGAAAATCCGGGCGATCTGCAAAGCCAAGCTGCCTCGCTCGGCGTCACGGCAGATCGCTTCCGTCCCAACCGAGAGCTTTTCTTGTTAGTTGAAATCTTCATCGTCGTGGCCCTTACCGTCTTGAACGGGGTGCTCGCAATGTCCGAACTCGCCGTGGTTTCGGCCAGGCCCGTACGCCTCAAGGTCATGGCAGAGCAGGGAAACCGGGGCGCAGGCATGGCAATGCGTCTCGCCGACGATCCCGGCCGCTTTCTCTCCTCCGTCCAGATCGGCATCACGCTCGTCGGCATCTTGTCGGGTGCCTTCTCCGGCGCGACGCTCGGTGCCCGCTTTGCCGGCTGGCTGGAGATGCAGGGCCTGTCGGATACCTGGTCGGATGCTCTGGGCGTCGGTTCGGTCGTCGTCGCGATTACCTATCTGTCGCTTATCGTCGGCGAACTCGTGCCGAAGCAGATCGCCCTTCGTGCGCCGGAAGCTGTGGCCGCCCGGGTCGCTCCGGCGATGACGCTGGTTGCCCGCATCGGTGCGCCGCTCGTCTGGCTTCTGGACGTGTCCGGCCGCCTGCTGCTGGGCCTGCTCGGGCAGAAGGAGGAACCTGCGGACCGCGTGACGGAGGAGGAGATCCGCACGGTCCTGGCCGAGGCCCAGAGCGCGGGCGTGATCGAAACGGAAGAATCGGCGATGATCTCCGGAGTCATGCGCCTGGCGGACCGGACCGCGCGCGGCCTCATGACACCGCGCCGCGACGTCGAGGTGGTGGACATAGAAGACGATGTGGCGGAACTGCGCGAGCAATTGCGCAACACCGGCCGCTCCCGCCTGCCGGTACGCAACGGCATCTCGGATGAAATCCTGGGCGTCCTCTTCGTCAAGGATGCCTTCGAGTTCATCGCATCCGGCAAGGGGCCGGATATCCGGTCGCTGATGCGCGAGGCGCCGGTGGTCTCGGATCTTACCGGCGCACTCGACGTGATCCAGGCGCTCCGCCGTACGCCGGCCCACATGGTGCTCGTCTATGACGAGTACGGGCACTTCGAAGGCATCATTACGTCCGGCGACGTTCTGGAGGCGATCACCGGCGTGTTCCAGGAGGATGACACGGACGAGCCGGCGATCGTGCCGCGCGACGACGGCTCGTTCCTGGTGGCCGGCTGGATGCCGATCGATGAGTTCAGCCATGAGATGGGCATCCGGATCGGCGGCGATCCCGACTACGAGACGGTCGCCGGCTTCGTTCTCGACGAGATCAAGCATCTGCCGGAACTTGGGGAAAGCTTCGAGCGGCAGGGCTGGCTGTTCGAGGTCATCGACCTAGACGGGCGGAGGATCGACAAGCTGCTGGTGCGCAGGGCGCAGGAGGCTGTCGGGTGACGGCGGACAGGTCCGCGAAGGCTCTGTTGAGGACC
>DASUPM010000400.1:0-3214 GCA_036281095.1 Pseudorhizobium sp. | reverse complement strand
AGGAAACCCTGGTCGAACCACCCGACGACTGGGGAGGCCGCGCCGCCGTCGAGTGGGCGTCGCGGCTGAGCGCCGGCACCGGTTTCGATCCATCCTGCGACGACTACATCATAACGGCAAACGCGATCGACCGGATATACGAGGCGCGGTAACAGCCTGCCCCTTGGTCAGCCGTGGAGGCTGCGTCCGCTTCTCCGAAGCCTCCCCCGCCGTCCGTCCTGACGACGGAACCACTTCGCCTTCCGCGGGTTATGACGCCCTAAGGAGTTCTACATGCGGATTATTTTCGTTGTCATGCTCGCGTCTGTCCTGAGCATCCTGGCGTTCAAATATGTCGATCGGTCCATCGGCCAGTCGGAGATCATGGCGTCACCGATGGAGCTGTCGGCACAAAACTGATCCCGCGTCGGCGTCGCTCAGCCGTGGTTCGGCAGCGACTTCGCAGAAAGGTATCGACCATGAGGCAGAGAGAGATCATCTTCATGTTCGCCATGGCAATGGCCGTCTATGTGCTGGCGGTGTTCCTTTGGCCGTCCAGTGTCGGTGAAGTGGACAAGACCGCGCGTCTTGCGGGCACGCCACAGGAGACGGCGTTTCTGCACGAACGCTTCGGCGTTCCTGCGCCTGAACAGCAGGTATCCCGCGTAGAATAAGAATACCCCGCAGGATGCGGGGTATTCTTGGCCTTTCCTAGTGCACGGCGCCGCCGCTCTCTTCTTCCTCGAAGGTCACCGCAACGTCACCGTTGGCACTGAGCCTCACCGTATCTCCCTCGACGTCAGCAACGAGATCGAGCGGGACGAAATGGTGATGGCCCTTGTGGCTTCCCTCGCCCCCGGCTGCCTTCGTCAACTTGATCCGGCTGCCTTCCACCCGATCGACAATCCCGACGGGAGCACCGTCAGCGCCGATAACCTTGGCATGTTCCTTGATGCGTTCTGCGTTGATCATGGGAATCTCCTTTCGCATCTAGCCAACGTGCGAAGTGGCGATTGGATGCAGGGGCCTGCGCTATTCCTCTTCTTGCCACCTTACCGAAGTTTAAGTTTGCTTTATGAGGAGCCCGTGTCATTCCGATAAGCATTTAATGCGCCTGATCGGGTGCAGACGCCGCCTCCATGCGCGGCGGGGAGCACTTCCCGCAGAGGATGTTCGACCGTGAAAGCTGAAAAAGATATTGCCGGCGCCAGGGCAAGCAACGTTCCCGATCTTGCGACGCTCCTCTCGTCGCAAGGCCGCCGCCCAACCGGCCGCCGGCTCCTGTGGGTGATGCTGATAGTCGCGGTTCTGGGTGGGGCAACGGGCGCATATCTCTTTCTCCAGGGCGACGGCCCTTCCTACACCTATACGACCCAGCCTGCATCACGCGGCGACCTCCAGGTCATCGTGACCGCAACCGGTTCCGTGCAGCCGACGGATCAGGTGGATATCTCCAGCGAGCTGTCCGGCACGGTCCGGTCGGTCAATGTGACCTACAATTCCGAAGTCGAAGCGGGCGCGGTTCTCGCTGAACTGGACACGAGCAAGCTGCAGGCCGACGTGGAGAACGCCCGTGCTCAACTTGCGTCAGCCCGCGCTAACCTCCTGAAGGCCGAAACGGATGTCGCCTCCGCCAAGACCAGTTTCGACCGGATCACGACCCTCGTCGATCGCAACGTCACCAGCCAGCAGGAACTGGATGCGGCACGTTTCGCGCACGATGCCGCCAAAGCGGCCCAGGCCGTCAGCGAGGCGTCCGTGCAGTCGGCGGAGGCCAGCCTGCGGCTGGCCGAACTCAATCTCGGCAAGTCGAAAATCCTGTCGCCTATCGACGGCGTGGTGCTGACGCGCGACGTCGAGCCAGGCCAGACCGTCGCATCGTCGCTCAATGCTCCGGTCCTTTTCACCATCGCCGGCGATCTGCGGCGGATGGAGCTCCAGGTCGCGGTGGACGAGGCCGATGTCGGACAGGTCCGGGAGGGTCAGGGCGCGACCTTCACCGTGGATGCCTATCCCGACCAGACATTCCCGGCACGAATCCAGACTATCCGCTTCGCCTCCGAAACCGTTTCCAACGTCGTGACCTACAAGGCAATCCTGACGGTGGACAATGACGACCTGTTGCTGCGCCCGGGCATGACCGCGACGGCCGATATCGTAGTGCAGTCGGTCTCGGATGCGCTGCTCGTTCCCAACGCGGCGCTGCGCTATTCCCCGCCTGCGGCGTCGGAGAGACGAGGCAACCTCCTCACCCGGCTCTTCCGCCCTCCCCGCATGCGGCGCGGCGGTGATGGCGCGAACGCCGAAGGCGGCGCATCCGCGCGGAGCGTATGGGTTCTTCGCAACGGCACATCGCAGCGCGTCAGCCTGCAAACCGGCCCCTCCGACGGCCAATCGACCGTGGTCCGTTCAGGCGAGATCGAGGAAGGTGATCTCGTCATAACGGACGCCACGGCACGCAATGGCTGAGATCGAGATGACCGCCGCGCCGCTTATCGAATTCCGCCAGGTATCGAAATTCTATGGGCGCGGCGAGGCGACGATCCGCGCCCTCGACCACGTGGATCTCTCGATCTTTCCCGGCGAGTTCGTCTCCATCATGGGGCCTTCCGGTTCGGGCAAGTCGACATCGATGAACATCATCGGCGCGCTCGATGTGCCCTCGGCGGGCGACTATCTGTTTCAGGGCATCCCGACATCGCGTTTTACCCGGGCTCAGCTCACGCTCCTGCGCCGGCATATGCTCGGCTTCGTCTTTCAAGGCTTCAACCTGCTTGCCCGCACGTCCGCGGTGGAGAACGTGGAACTGCCGCTGGTCTACCGGGGAATGCACGCGCGGGAGAGAAGAATTCTGGCGCAGGAGGCATTGGAGCAAGTCGGTCTGAAAGGTCGTGAAGGACACACGACACAAGAGCTTTCCGGCGGTCAGCAGCAGCGCGTGGCGATCGCCCGTGCGATCGTGACGGATCCGGCGGTTCTGCTGGCCGACGAGCCGACCGGCAACCTCGACAGCAAGACCAGCCGCGAAATCATGGAACTGATCAGCCGTCTCAACCGCGAGCGCGGCATCACCGTCATCATGGTCACCCATGAGGAGGATATCGCCGCCTACGGAAAGCGCCTTCTGCGCTTCGTGGACGGCCGGCTCGCCGGCGACGAGATACACGCAAGGGAGCCGGATCATGTTCCTTGAGACCTTCGAGCTCGCGTTTCGCGCGATCAGAAGAAACCTCCT
>DASUPM010000399.1:0-2742 GCA_036281095.1 Pseudorhizobium sp. | reverse complement strand
AATCCGCCGACCTGGATCGGGTCGATCCTTATCTTGGGGTAGCCGATCGCTTTCTCTTCGACGCAAAGGCGCCAGCAGGATCGGCGCTGCCCGGCGGCAACGGGGTGCCCTTCGACTGGGGCATCATGGCTTCGCTTGACGAAAGCGTCGATTACATGCTTTCCGGGGGGCTGAACAAAGACAATGTCGGTCTGGCGCTCGCGTCCACCAGAGCGCGCGGCGTAGATGTCTCCTCCGGGGTCGAAAGTGCGCCCGGTGTGAAGGATCTCGGAATGATCGACGGGTTTTTTGATGCCGTTGCGGCGGTCGGCACCATCCGGGCCTGAGGAGTAGAGAGTGAACCAGACCATACCGAATTCCTTCCGCTCCGGGCCCGACGAGGACGGCCGCTTCGGCATCTTCGGCGGCCGCTTTGTCGCGGAAACGCTGATGCCGCTTATCCTCGACCTGCAGGCGGAATGGGAAAAGGCAAAGACGGATCCGGAATTCCAGAAGGAACTTGCGCACCTCGGCGCGCACTACATCGGCCGCCCGAGCCCGCTTTATTTCGCCGAGCGGCTGACGGAGCACCTTGGCGGCGCGAAGATCTATTTCAAGCGCGAGGAGCTGAACCACACCGGCTCCCACAAGATCAACAACTGCATCGGCCAGATCCTGCTTGCCAAGCGTATGGGCAAGACCCGCATCATCGCGGAGACCGGCGCCGGTCAGCACGGCGTCGCCACCGCCACGGTCGCGGCCCGCTTCGGCCTTCCCTGCGTCGTCTACATGGGCGCCACGGACGTCGAGCGTCAGGCGCCGAACGTCTTCCGCATGAAGCTTCTCGGAGCCGAGGTTAAGCCGGTCACCGCCGGCAACGGTACCTTGAAGGATGCGATGAACGAAGCCCTGCGCGACTGGGTAACGAATGTCGACGACACCTACTATCTGATCGGTACCGCCGCCGGCCCTCATCCCTATCCGGAGATGGTTCGCGACTTCCAGGCCGTGATCGGCCAGGAGGCTCGCCAGCAGATCCTGGAAGCCGAGGGTCGCCTTCCGGACCTCGTGGTTGCGGCGGTTGGCGGCGGTTCGAATGCCATCGGCATCTTCCATCCCTTCCTCGATGACGAGAGCGTTCGGATCGTCGGCGTCGAGGCGGGCGGGCATGGTCTCGACGGCGACCAGCACTGCGCCTCGATCACCGCCGGCTCGCCCGGCGTCCTGCACGGCAATCGCACCTATCTCCTGCAGGACGGCGACGGCCAGATCCTCGAGGGGCATTCGATCTCGGCGGGCCTTGACTATCCCGGCATCGGTCCGGAGCACAGCTGGCTGAACGATATCGGCCGCGTCGAATACGTGCCGATCATGGATCACGAGGCGCTCGAAGCGTTCCAGCTGCTCACCCGTGTCGAGGGCATCATCCCGGCGCTGGAGCCGAGCCACGCCATCGCCGAGGTGGTCAAGCGCGCGCCGAAGATGGGCAAGGACCAGATCATCGTGATGAACCTCTCCGGCCGAGGAGACAAGGACATCTTCACCGTCGGCAAGATTCTCGGAATGGGGCTCTGACATGACTGCACGCATGGACAAGAAGTTCGCCGACCTGAAAGCCGAGGGCCGCCCGGCGCTGGTTACCTATTTCATGGGCGGTGATCCGGACTACGAGACTTCGATCGCGATCATGAAGGCTTTGCCGGAAGCAGGCGCCGACGTCATCGAACTCGGTGCACCTTTTTCCGATCCCATGGCCGACGGCCCGGCGATCCAAATGGCCGGACAGCGCGCGTTGAGGAACGGCCATTCGCTGAGGAAGACGCTCGACATGGCGCGTGACTTCCGCAAGGGAGACGATAGTACGCCCGTCGTCATCATGGGCTATTACAACCCGATCTACATCTACGGCGTTGACCGCTTTTTGGACGACGCGGTGGAAGCAGGCGTCGACGGGCTGATCATCGTCGACTTGCCGGCGGAGATGGATGACGAACTCTGCATCCCCGCCCTCAAGAGGGACATCAATTTCATCCGGCTGACGACGCCGACGACAGACGAGAAGCGCCTGCCCAAGGTGCTCACCAATACCTCGGGCTTCGTCTACTACGTCTCGATGACGGGGATCACCGGTTCGGCGCTTCCCGATACGACGAAGATCGCCGGTGCCGTCGGCCGCATCAAGAAATCCACGGATCTGCCGGTCTGCGTCGGCTTCGGCGTCAAGACGGCGGAGCACGCGCGGCTCATCGGCGCTTCTGCCGATGGCGTCGTCGTCGGAACCGCGATCGTCAACCAGGTGGCGACCTCGCTGGACAAGGAGGGCCGCGCCAGCGCCGATACGGTGCAATCCGTCGCGACCTTCGTCCGGGGGCTCGCGACCGGGGTCCGGTCTGCTCGCCTTGTTGCCGCCGAATAGTTTTCCCACATTGGGCGAAGTTTATCAGGAGTACGCCAAGTGAACTGGATCACCAATTACGTTCGGCCGCGGATCAATTCCATGCTCGGCCGCCGTGAGGTTCCGGAGAACCTCTGGATCAAGTGCCCGGAAACGGGCGAGATGGTCTTCCACAAGGATCTCGAAGAAAACAAGTGGGTCATTCCGGCGTCCGGCTACCACATGAAGATGCCGGCAAAGGCGCGGCTGGCCGATCTGTTCGATGGTGGCGTCTACGAAAACCTGCCGCAGCCCAAGGTGGCGCAGGACCCGCTGAAGTTTCGCGACTCGAAGAAATACAGCGACCGCCTGAAGGACAGCCGGCTGAA
>DASUPM010000398.1:0-11024 GCA_036281095.1 Pseudorhizobium sp. | reverse complement strand
TCTTCGGCGAAGATCTCATGGGGTCGACTCCTTATTCTGCCGCAGGGGCGCCACGCTCGATCACGCCCAGATCGTCGCTTTCCCGTACCTTCCTGAGGTGTTCCTCCGCCTGGGTGGCTTCCCGCTGGCGGTTCCACATCGAGGCATAGAGGCCGTCCGCGGCAAGGAGCGCGGCATGGGTGCCGCGTTCCGCGATCCCCCCGTCGCGCAGCACGATGATCTCGTCGGCGTTGATGACCGTCGAGAGCCGGTGGGCGATGACGAGGGTGGTGCGGTTTTGCGAGACGACGTCGAGCGCCGACTGGATTTCGTGTTCGGTGGTCGAATCGAGTGCGGACGTCGCCTCGTCGAGGATAAGGATCGGCGGCGCCTTCAGGATCGTGCGGGCGATCGCCACACGCTGCTTTTCGCCGCCCGACAGCTTCAGGCCGCGTTCGCCCACCATGGTCCCGAAGCCCTGTGGAAGGCTTTCGATGAAGCTGCCGATCTTGGCGACATCGGCGGCTGCGCGAACCTCGCCGTCGGTGGCGGAGGGGCGGCCATAGCGGATGTTGTAGGCAATCGTGTCGTTGAACAGGACCGTATCCTGCGGCACCATGCCGATCGCCGCACGCAGCGATTGCTGCGTTACCTCCCGGACATCCTGCCCGTCGATGGTGATCGCCCCCTGCTGGACGTCGTAAAAGCGGTAGAGCAGGCGCGAGATCGTCGATTTTCCGGCGCCGGAAGGCCCGACGATGGCCACGGTCTTTCCGGCCGGCACATCGAACGACAGGCCTTTCAGGATGGCCCGTTCGGGATCATAGGCGAAATGCACGTCCCTGAAGGTGATCATTCCCTCGCGGATCTGCAGCGGAGCCGCACCCGGCCGGTCCTGAACCTCGGCGTCGACCTCCAGGAGGTCGAACATCTGCTCGATGTCCGTGAGTCCCTGCCGGATTTCCCGGTATACGAAGCCGATGAAGTTGAGCGGCACAGATAGCTGCAGCAGCAGCGCGTTGACGAAGACGAAGTCGCCGATCGTCTGCTCTCCGCGCTGCACGGCGAGCGCCGACATCACCATTATCACCGCCGTCCCGACGCCGAAGATCAGCCCCTGGCCGAAGTTCAGCCAGCCGAGCGACGTCCACACCTGGGTCGCCGACTTTTCGTAGCGCGCCATCGATGCATCGAAGCGACGAGCCTCCATCTCCTCATTGCCGAAATATTTCACCGTCTCGAAATTGAGGAGCGAGTCGATCGCCTTGGTATTCGCGTCCGTGTCGCTGTCGTTCATCGAGCGGCGGATGGCGATGCGCCAGTCGCTGGCGCGGACGGTGAACCAGACATAGGCGCACACGGTGACCGCGGTTACGGCTACGTAGGAAAAGCCGTAGCTGAACCAGAAGATGATCGCCGTCAGCAGGAACTCGAGGAGCGTGGGGACCGAATTCAGGATGGTGAAACGGACGATCGTCTCGATGCCCTTCGTGCCGCGCTCGATGATGCGTGACAGGCCTCCGGTCTTGCGTTCGAGATGGAAGCGCAGCGACAGGCGGTGCATGTGCACGAATGTCTTGTACGCAAGCTGGCGCACGGCATGCTGGCCCACGCTGGCAAACATCGCGTCGCGCAACTGGTTGAGGCCGACCTGAATGATGCGCGTCAGGTTGTAGGCGATCACCAGCGTGACCGCGCCGAGCAGCAGCGGCGGCAGCAGGCCCGCCATGTCGAGCCTGCCGTTCAGCGCGTCCGTCGCCCACTTGAAGAAGTAGGGGACCGCGAGCAGGATGACCTTGGCGAGAAACAGGAAGACCGTCGCCCAGACGACGCGGCGCTTGAGGTCGCCACGATCATGCGGCCACATATAGGGCCACAGGTTGAGGAGAGTTCCGAGCGGATTGCTGGAATCCGCCGAAACGGTCTTCTTGCGGGTATTCATCCTGATCTCCGAGAGGCAGCCCGTCGGCGCTTCCGCGGACATAAGGTGTCAAGCCAGAGGTTGCAACGAGGTGAGGTGCGACCGCGACTGGTTCGTGGCCGCGGGGGCGCCAGGTGCCCGTCCGGTTGGAGTGTTACCTGATCATCTTCTGCAGGCGCTTGCGATGCAGTTCCTCGGCGTCGGGCAGGGCTTCCTCCGGCACGCCGAAGATCTGGCCCGGCTCGATCAGATCCGGATTGGAGATCTGGTCCTGGTTCGCCAGATAGATCGTCGTGTACCGGACGCCCTGTCCGTAGACGCGGCGGGAAATCTGCCAAAGGGTATCGCCGCGACGGATGATCACCGAACTATTGGAGTGGGTGAGTGGTGCCTGTTCGATCGTCTTCGGAGCGGCTGAGGCGATCTCGCCGGAAGATACGTCGCCGGCCGGCAGGCTCTCGGTGATTGCCGGCCCTACGGCGCGTTCTATGGTCGAAGCGGCCTCATCGAACGATTGGATGAACGCCTTTGGATCGTCCGGTAGCTTTTCCAGTGCGGCCAGCGCATCGGCAGCCTGCTCCGACGTCTCGCCGACGATCGCCTGCGTGTCCGAGCCGGCGCCGGCGGGAAGGCGGTATTCGGAGAGTGACTTGAGAGCGATTCCGGTGGCCGAGCGGGCAGCGGCCAGTTCCTCCGCCGACGGCTCCTTGCTCTCGCTGACAACGCCCTTGAGCAGAGCGAGGGCGCGTGCGGCTTCGTTGCGAAGCTTGTCGAAGGCGCCGGCGTCGATCGGCGAAACGGTATTCGACTGCTGCTGCCCCGCCACGGCTGCGACCTGTTCGCCGGCCGGACGGTTGAACGGAACATCGACGCGAAGCGCGGTCTTCCCGTTGCTGTCGAGCATCTCAACCGCGATGATGTGCTGGCCGACCGGAAGATCGACGGTTCCCTCGATCACGAAGTGGCCATCCGGGCCTGCCTTGGCTCGACCGACCGGCTGCTCTCCGGCAAAACCCACGACCGATGCGCTGGCCGGAGCAGTTCCCGCGATGAAAATACGGTCGCCTTCGATCTCGACTGCCGCCACCTGCAGTTCCGCGGGCGTAGGCTGAGCCTGTGCAGGCGCCGGCTGCGTGGCCACGGACGGCGCCGATGCCACCAGGTCCGAGGCCGCATCAGGCGTTGCCGGCGAGACGGTGCCGGCATCCTGTGTCGGAGCGGCGGCAGTCTGCGTCTCGGGGAGGGCGCCCGCCGGATCGGCCGCTTCGGGCACGCTGATCAGCCGGCTTGCCTTGCCGGGCTTCGTCACCATTGCCAGCAGCTTGTCTTCGGTGCCGTCGGGTACCGAAACCGTTGCGACTTCCTCGGATGTGATCGTCTGCCCGTCCTGCGTCGTCGCCTTGAGGACCAGTTGATGGTCGCCTGAGGGAAGGGGCTTGTCCAGGGCGATGACGAAGTCGCCGCTCGGTCCCACTTTCACGCTTGCAATCACCGCGTTGCCGCCGGCCACCTCGACGGTCGAACCCGGTTCCGCACGGCCGGCGATGACGGTGGAGCCATCCGGCTCCACGCGCAGGACATCGAAGGCCGGCGTGACGGGCGCGGTCGCCGCCGGGGCAGCAGGCGCGGCGGGTTGCGGCGTTGCGGGCGGCGTGCCTTCCGGTGCCTTGGCAGCTGTTTCCAAAGCCGGCTCCGGGCCTTCGGCCGGCGTCGTCTCTTCCGTCACTGCTTCCTTGATGGTTTCGCCCGCCTGGTTGACGGCGTCGGTGATCTTCTCCGCCTCGGGAGAAATCCTGGGCAGAACGAAGAAGACCATCAGCAGGGTCGCAGCAACGAGGACACCAAGTGCCAGCCAGCCGGCGCGATTTCGCATCTCTAAACTCTCCGGACGGACGTTTCCGTCTGTCTCATCGAATTACCTCTTTCCCACTGTCTCTACAAGCATTTCGCTCTGTTTTACCTTGCTGTTCCGCTTGTTTCCCGTCACTTTTACCCTGCGTCCGCCATCCGGGGCCGCTCACATGCCAATCTCCTGGAGTTGATAGTGCCCATCCAATCCATCTGCGTCTATTGCGGCTCCCAGCCGGGCCGTGATCCTGCCTACATCGCTGCCGGCCGTGCGCTCGGCAAATCGATCGCCGCCCATGGTCTGCGCCTCGTCTATGGCGGCGGCACGAAAGGCATCATGGGAGCAGTCGCCGCCGGCGCGCTTGCCAATGGCGGAGAGGTGACGGGGATCATTCCGGAGTTCCTCGTGGACATGGAGGCCACCCGCCACTCGCTCGGAGAATTGAGCGAATTGATCGTCACGGAGGACATGCACGCCCGCAAGCACACCATGTTCGAACGCGCCGACGCCTTCGTGACGCTGCCGGGCGGCATCGGGACCCTTGAGGAGATCGTCGAGATCATGACCTGGGGTCAGCTCGGCCGTCACGAAAAGCCTATGGTATTCGCGAACATAGCGGGTTTCTGGAAACCGATGCTGGAACTCGTCGACCATATGCGGGAGCAGGGCTTCATCCACCGGGCGCATCTCGTACAGCCGATGGTGATCGACGACATCGACGACATCGTGCCGGCGATCCTCGACCGCAGCGAGGGACAGAAGCCGGCTCCGGGGGAGGAGGAGGTGATCTCGCGGATGTGAGAGAAGACGAGGCGGGGCCTAGCGGCGCCGGCTCGCCCTCAACATGCCCCAGGAATAGATCGCGAGCGCCGTCCAGATGAGCGCGAAGGCTAGGAGCTTCACCATGCTGAGCGGCTCGTGGAAGACGAAAATGGCAATCAGGAAGATCATCGTCGGCGCGATGTACTGCATGATGCCGATGGTCGACAGCCGCAGCAGCTTGGCGCCATTGGCGTAGATCATCAGGGGGCCGGCGGTGACGAGGCCGCTGGCGACCAGGAGCACCGTATCGGACAGGCTGGTCCCCAGGAGATGGCCGCTGCCGGACGTCTCGGCATAGAGGATATAGGCGAGCGCAGGAGGCGTGAGGATCAGGACCTCCAGGAAGAAGCCCTGGTTCGGCCCAACCGGCAACGTCTTGCGGAAGAAGGCGTAAAAGCCCCAGCTGACGGTGAGGATCAGCGATACCCAGGGAAGGCCTCCGGCGTCGTAGGTGATGATGGCGACGGCCACGACCACCAGTGCGATCGCCATCAACTGCATCGGCTGGAGCCTTTCCTTGAGAAGGACGGCCGCGAGGAAAATGCTGAAGAGCGGATTGATGAAGTAGCCGAGGGCGGTGTCGAGCGCGCGATCGGCGGCAATCGCCCAGACATAGGTGCCCCAGTTCGCCGTGATCAGCGCAGCCGTCAGGCCGGCCATCATCAGCGTGCGCTGCGAGCGGAACGCCGCCTTCAGCTCATCGGTGCGCCGCAGGATCATCAGCACCAGTCCCGCAACGGGCACGGACCAGATCACCCGATGCGCCAGGATCTCCACCGGCGACATGTGCGCGACGGCCTTCATGTAGATAGGCAGGAATCCCCACATGACATAGGCGGTCAGCGCAAAGGCGAAGCCGCGGGCGGAATCCTCGTTCTTCGCCGGTGCGGGCGCTTCGGTGGTGGCCATGGAAGTACTTTCGGGTATGTCCGGACTATGCGCGGTCTACTCCAATGCCCAATGGCGAACCAATTCATTTGCGTGAAGCGTCGATTTGAGTCGTGAATTTATGGCGGGCCCTGACTACTCCGCCGCCATCCGCCCCGCCATGTCCCGGTTCTTCATCAGCTTGTAGACGATGGAATCGATCAGGGCCTGGAAGGATGCGTCGATGATGTTCTCCGATACGCCGACCGTCCACCAGCGGGTACCCTCGCCATCGCTCGATTCGATCAGCACGCGCGTGATTGCCGCCGTGCCCCCGTTGAGGATGCGAACCTTGAAGTCGGCAAGCACCAGATCGCCGATTTCCGCCTGATACTTGCCAAGGTCCTTGCGCAGCGCCAGGTCGAGCGCGTTGACGGGGCCGTCGCCCTCGGCAACCGACATTACCTGCTCGCCATCGACATCGAGCTTCACCACCGCTTCCGAGACCGTCTTGATGCGCCCGTTCGCGTCGAAGCGGCGCTCCACCATCACGCGGAAGCTGTCGACGGTGAAGAATTCCGGGATCGTCCCGAGCGTCCGGTGGGCGAGGAGCTCGAAGCTCGCATCCGCACCCTCATAGGCGTAGCCGGTCGCCTCGCGCTCCTTGACGATGGAGATCAGCTGGTCGAGCCGGGGATCGTCCTTGCCGACGACGATGCCGCGCCGCTTCAGCGCATTGATGAAGTTCGACTTGCCGCCCTGGTCCGAAACCATGACCTTGCGGAAATTGCCGACGCTTTCCGGCGGCACGTGCTCGTAGGTCTTCGGGTCCTTCAGTAGCGCGGAGGCGTGAATGCCCGCCTTCGTCGCAAAGGCCGATGCGCCGACATAGGGCGCCTGGTGGTTGGGCGAGCGGTTCAGGAGTTCGTCGAAGGCATGGGAGAAGTCGGTGAGGCCTGTCAGCCCGTCGGCATCGATGCCGGTCTCGTAGCGGCTGGAGAAGACCTCCTTGAGCGACAGCGTCGCGATCAGCGTCACCAGGTTGGCGTTGCCGCAGCGCTCGCCGATGCCGTTCAGGGTCCCCTGGATCTGCCGACAGCCTGCCTCGACGGCGGCCAGGGAATTGGCCACCGCCTGCCCGGTATCGTCGTGCGCATGGATACCGAGCGACGAGCCGGGGATGCCGGCGGCGATGACCGCCTGCACGATCTCACGGATCTCCGCAGGCTGCGTTCCCCCGTTGGTGTCGCACAGCACCACCCAGCGCGCGCCGGCCTGATGAGCCGCAAGTGCGCAGGCGAGCGCATAGTCCGGGTTCGCCTTGTAGCCGTCGAAGAAGTGCTCGCAATCGACGAGGGCTTGCCTGCCGGCAGCGCGGGCGGCCTCCACGCTGTCACGAATGGACTGGAGGTTTTCCTCGTTGGTGCAGCCGAGCGCCACCTCGACGTGGTAGTCCCAGCTTTTCGCGACGAAGCAGATCGCGTCGCTCTTCGCCTGCAGCAGCGTGGCCAGCCCCGGGTCGTTGGAGGCGGAGATGCCCGCCCGCTTCGTCATCCCGAAGGCGACGAAGGTTGCCTTCTGCGTCCGTTTTTCGGCAAAGAACCCGGTATCGGTCGGGTTGGCGCCCGGATATCCGCCCTCGACATAGTCGATGCCGAAGCCGTCGAGCATGGACGAGATGGCGATCTTGTCCTCGATGGAGAAATCGACGCCCGGTGTCTGCTGGCCGTCCCGGAGCGTGGTGTCGAAAAGATAGATGCGTTCGCGCCTCATCGGTCCGAAACCTTTCCGGCGAAACGATCGGTCGCCCTGATCAACTGGTTCAGGATGCCGGGCTCCAGATAGGCATGTCCCGCTCCTTCGATGATGTGGAACTCCGCTTTCGGCCAGGCCTTGTGCAGTTGCCAGGCATATTTGAGAGGGCATGGCATGTCGTAGCGGCCATGGATGATGACGCCGGGAATATCCTTCAGCTTGTCGGCATCGCGCAGAAGCTGCCCTTCCTCGAGCCATCCCGCATGCACGAAATAGTGGTTTTCGATGCGCGCGAAGGCGAGCGCATAGTCGGGATCGTGAAAGTGCGCCGAATAATCCGGATTCGGCAGAAGCGTGATCGTTTCGCCCTCCCAGGTGCTCCAGGCGACGGCGCATTCACGCTTCTTTTCCTCGTCGTCACCCGTCAGGTACTTCCGGTAGGCGCCCATAAGGTCGCCCCGTTCGGCCTCCGGGATCGGCGCGATGAAGCGTTCCCACTTGTCGGGGAACATCTCCGACACGCCGAACTGGTAGTACCACAGCAGTTCTGAACGGGTGAGCGTGTAGATGCCGCGTAGGACGAGCTCCGTCACCCGCTCCGGATGGGTCTCGGCATAGGCGAGCGACAGCGTCGATCCCCACGAACCGCCGAACACCTGCCACTTCTCGACGCCCATCATCTCGCGCAGCTTCTCCATGTCGGAGACGAGGTGCCAGGTCGTGTTGGCCTCCAGCGAGGCATAGGGAACCGACTTGCCGCAGCCGCGCTGGTCGAAGAGGAGTACGTCGTACAGGGCGGGATCGAAAAGGCGCCGGTTGCCGGGGCCGAAGCCGCCGCCAGGTCCGCCGTGCACGAAGACGGCGGGCTTCGCCCCCCTGGTGCCGACGCGTTCCCAGTAGATGCGGTGCCCGTCGCCGACGTCGAGATGGCCGCTCTCGTAGGGTTCGATTTCCGGATAGAATCCGCGCAGAATGTCGGTCATAGATGAAGGCCCTTCTCCGGCCAGTTTTCGGTATCGTGATCGGGATGCTGGAAGGAGATGATCTGCTCCTGGCGCGCGTAATAGCCTGCGTCCTCATGCACCGGCGCATCGAAGATCGTTTCGACCCATGGAATCCTGAAGGCGTTGTTGACCTGGAGCGTCGGAACGAGATCGTCGCGTTGGTCGAAGGCGCCGATGGCGATATCCAGGCTTTCCGGCGTGCGGTAGGTGAGCGGCGTGCCGCAGCGCTGGCAGAAGCCGCGGTCGATATTGACCGATGACTGGAAGTATGTGGGCTCGCCGCGCGTCCATTCCACGCTTCCCTCCTTCGTTCCGATAAGCGGTCCGAAGAAGCCGCCGAAGGCCTTCTGGCACATGCGGCAATGGCAGATCGAGGCGCGGCCGAGTTCGCCGCGGATGCGGAAGCGAATCGCGCCGCACTGGCAGCCGCCTGTTCTGAACTGTTCGGTCATTGCTGCTCCTCCGGGGGCCAGGTTTCGGTGTCGTGGTCGGGATGCTGGTGGGAGACGATGTCTGCGAGGAAAGGTGCAGCCTCTATGTCGTCCATCGTGTGCCGCTCCGGCAGGTCGCGCAGGCTGTCGACGAAGGGCAGCTTGCCCTCGACGCCGTACTGAATCGTGGGCGGCACGCTTCCCGGATCGTCGAATGCACCCGCCGCGATGGCAATGCCGTCCTCGGCCTCGTAGGTGAGTGGAGTTCCGCAGTTCTCGCAGAAGCCGCGCAGGACATGATTGGAGGAACGGAAGTGTTTAAGTGCACCCCGCGTCCACCGAAGCTCGGCGCCGCGCACCGAAACCAAGGGGGCGTTATAGGCGCCGAAGGCCTTCTGGCACATGCGGCAATGGCAGATGGAACTGTCCGTCAGTTCCCCGGTAACGCGGAAGCGGATCGCACCGCATTGACAGCCGCCGGTGTGGATTTCGGTCACCTCTTCACCTCCCAGGTCGTCACCCGCTCGCCGCTGGCCGGATCCTTGCCGTCCTTGAGTTGGATGCCCTTGGCGGAGAGATCATCGCGGATCTTGTCGGCTTCCGCAAAGTTCTTCGCCTTCAGCATTTCGAGGCGCATTTCGACGAGCGCGTCGACCGCAGAGGCGACCGCTTCGTCGATTTCCGTCTTCTTCGGCACGACGCCGAGCAGGGCCGCACTTGCCGCGAAGGCAGGAAGCTTGCCGGGATCTGCCTTGGCGGCCTGCGCCAGCGCATGGAGTTCCTGTATGGCTGCGACCGTGTTGAGATCGTCGCCAAGCGCGCCGAGCACGGCGGCATCGGGCTCTCCTTCCGCCGCATCCGGAACCGGCCATTTTGCGAGAAGCCGCTCGGCCTCCTCGAGCCGCTTCACGGAAAAGTCGATCGGCTCGCGGTAATGCGTCATCAGCATCGCGAGCCGCAATACCTCGCCCGGCCATTGCCGCCCGCCGAAGCTCTGCGTGTGCAACAGGTCGTAGATCGTGACGAAATTGCCTTCCGACTTCGACATCTTGCGGCCTTCCACCTGCACGAAGCCGTTGTGCATCCAGACATTCGCCATCACCTCGGTGCCGTGAGCGCAGCGGGACTGGGCGATTTCATTCTCGTGGTGCGGGAAGATCAGGTCCAGCCCGCCGCCGTGGATGTCGAAGACTTCGCCGAGATAGCGGCCGCTCATGGCGGAGCATTCGATGTGCCAGCCCGGGCGGCCGCGGCCCCAAGGGCTTTCCCAGCCGGGCTCGTTGTCGGCGGAAAGCTTCCAGAGCACGAAGTCTCCCGGGTTCTTCTTGTGGGCATCGACGGCAATCCGCGCGCCGGCCTGCTGCTCGTCGAGCGGGCGCTTGGAAAGCTGGCCGTAGTCCTGCATCGACTTCGTGTCGAACAGCACTTCGCCCTTCGCCACGTAGGCATGTCCGCGTTGGATCAGCCGCTCGATGATCTCGATCATCTGCGGGATGTTGTCGGTCGCGCGCGGCTCGACATTCGGCTCAAGGCAACCGAGCGCCCGGACGTCTTCGTGGAACTGCGTTTCCGTCTTCTCGGTGACGAGCCGGATCGCCTCGTTGAGCGGCAGGCCCGGATGGTCGCGCAGGGCACGCGCGTTGATCTTGTCGTCGACGTCCGTGATATTGCGGGCATAGGTCACGTGATCCGCCCCGTAGACATGGCGGAGCAGCCGGTAGAGCACGTCGAACACGATCACCGGCCGCGCATTGCCGATGTGGGCGTAGTCGTAGACCGTCGGCCCGCAGACATATATGCGCACGTTCCTCGGATCGATCGGCCGGAATTCGGCTTTCTCGCGGGTCAGCGTGTTGTAGAGCTTGAGCGTCACGCTCATCGAAAATCTCCTGACAGCAAGCCACCGGCCGGGCCGGGTCGTTTGTCTTCAAGACTTTTCGAGAGACGAGAACGGCCGGGCCAGCGGATGCGCTAGCGAATAATGATCCCGCAAATGGAAATCGCCGTTCTCATGCGGCGATTTATGGCGCGGTGGACGAAGGTGGTCAAGGCCTCGTGAGAGAAGTGTTCCCGTGAAGGCGCCGAAAGCGCTATTCCGGCATGCGGTAATCGACGAACCGGTTTTCCCGCACGATGAACAGCCGCCCGGTTTCCGTCATCGAGGGTGAGGTGAGCGGCAGGATGGCCTTGGCAACCTCCGAGGGGTGCGGCAGGGTTTCGGGGTCCTCGCCGGGCATTGCCTGCGCGCGCATGGCGGTGCGGGTGGCGCCGGGATCGATCGAGTTGACGCGAAGTGCGCTGCGCTGCTGTTCGGCTGCCCAGGTGCGGGCAAGAGCCTCGACGGCAGCCTTGGACGCGGAGTAGGGGCCCCAGAATGGACGGCATTTGTGGGCGGC
>DASUPM010000397.1:0-3737 GCA_036281095.1 Pseudorhizobium sp. | reverse complement strand
CGCCGAGCATCGTGGCGACGAGGGCGACGGGAAGGAGCGTGGCCGAGGCGGTCAGGTTTTGCGTGTCCAGCACGCCGAGCGCAAAGTAAGGAACGAGCTTGATGGCGTTGACCAGAGCGAAAAAGCGGACGCTTGCACCGGTATAGGTTTTCGGGTCCAGCCTCAGCGGAAGCGTGTAGATCTGGAACGGCGGGCCGCCGGCATGGGCAACGAAGCTCGCATAGCCGGCCAGCGAACCCCAGAACGCGGCAGCAACGGGCCGTTGCGGCCGTGGCGGACGCTCGCCCGCCGAGCGAGGGCCGTAGGTCTGGTAGAAGTAGCGTCCAGCAAAGACGATGATGGTCAGCGCGATGACGAAGCGCAGCATGTCGGCCGGCACTGCGGCGGAGGTGGCCCAGCCGAGGATGATGCCGACAATGGCGCCGGGCAGAAGCATCAGCAGTGTGCGCCGGTCGTTATGCTTGCGCCAGGCCCATAGCGCGACGATGTCCATGACGATCAGGATCGGCAGGAAGATCGCGGCCGCCTGCAACGGATCGACCACCAGCGCGAGGATCGGCACGCCCATCAGCGCCAGCGCACCGCCCAGACCTCCCTTCGACAGACCGACGAGCAGGACGGCAGGCACGGCTGCGGCGAAGAACAGGAGATCGAGATGCATGACGGGCGGTTGATCCAGGTATCGGTCCGGTCTATCGAACGGAGAGGGGATGAGTGCTACTCGTCTCACAAAATCGCCGAACAGGAAACATCATGAGCGAACCGGACAATCGTTGCAGACTGGTCCTGATCCTGCCGCAGGCCGACGACCTCGAAGAACAGGCGAGCCAGTTGGACGAGGCGCTGGGGGCGGGAGATGTCGCGACCGTCATCCTGCCGCAATACGGGCGCAGCGATCAGGACTTCCAGGTGGCCGCGGAGCGGCTGGTGCCGATCGTCCAGGCTCATGGCGCGGCCGCTCTGATCGCCGGGGATAGCCGGATCGCGGGGCGGGCAAAGGCCGATGGCATCCATTTCGAAGGTCCTTCCGGCGAGTTGCACGACGTGCTCGCCAAGCATACGCCGAAGATGATCGTCGGGACCGGCGGCGCCACCGACCGGCACAAGGCGCTGGAACTGGGCGAGGCACAGCCGGACTATATCTTCTTCGGCAAGCTCGACGGCGACATCAAGCCGGAACCACATCCGAAAAACCTCGGCCTCGGCGAGTGGTGGGCCTCCATGGTGGAGATCCCCTGCATCGTGATGGGCGGCAGCGATGTTTCATCCGTCGCGGCCGTGGCAGAGACGGGCGCCGAATTCGTCGCGCTTCGCACTGCCGTGTTCGGCAACGCGGAAGGAGCCGCCACAGCGGTGGCGGCGGCCAATTCGATACTGGACGAAAAAGCGCCACGGTTTGAGGCTTGATGGCCTTCATGCGGTCCATCCTTCTCTCGACAAGAACCGGTCTTCTTCTTGCTGCGGCGCTCGCCGCGGCAGCGGTACCCGCCGGCGTTTCGGCCCAGCAGGACAAGCGCGCGATGACACGCCCGCTGGAGGCCGACGCGGAGCCGATGAAGCGCGGGCGCGTGGGCGAAGGGGAGGACGCGGGAGCGCAACCGGACGGGATCGTCCCCTCCGGCGGCGTGCAGCTCTACCAGCGCATGGGGGCCGCACTGCCGCCGGCGCCGCCGGAAAAGCCGTTCGAGGGAAAGATCGACGAGGCCTATGGCGCCTATCAGCGCGGCCTCTACGTCACGGCGCTGGCAAAGGCGCTGTCGCGCGCCGAAAAGGGAGATGCCGCCGCCCAGACGCTCGTTGCCGAGATGATGACGAAAGGGCTTGGGGTCAAACGGGACCCCAAGGCTGCGGCCTTCTGGTACGGGCAGGCGGCGGAGCGCGGCGATCCGGCCGCAATGTTCCAGTACGCGCTTCTGCTGATGTCCGGCCGCCATGTCGAGCGCGACAAGGCCAAGGCCGACGACTACATGCACAAGGCTGCCGAGGCCGGCAACGCATCGGCGCAATTCAACTGGGCGCAGATCCTGGTATCCGACAATCCCGGCGAGAAGGGGCTGAAGCTGGCGCTGCCCTTCTACGAGAAGGCGGCGGCACAGGGCCTGGCGGATGCGCAATACGCGGTCGCGCAGCTCTACACGACCGTCGGCGGGCTGCCGCAGGAAAAGACGTCGCAGGCGCGGGTCTGGATGGAGCGCGCCGCCAAAGCCGGCTACGACACCGCCCAGCTCGACATGGGGCTCTGGCTGGTCAACGGCGTGGGCGGCGAGCGCGATTACGACGAGGGCTTCCAGTGGATGCGGATTGCGGCGCTGCGCGGCAATGTCGTGGCTCAGAACAAGCTGTCGCATCTCTACATCAACGCGCTCGGCACCCGTCCTGATCCGGTGGAGGCGGCAAAGTGGTACGTGCTTTCGCGCCGTGCCGGTCTCGCCGATCCGGAACTCGAGGATTTCTACCTCGGCATCAACGAGGAGCAGCAGAAGAAGGCGATCGAGGCGGCGAACCGTTTCCAGCGGGGGCGCTGATCAGGCCGCCGTGATCAATGCATGGCCGACGATGAGCAGATGCCCCGCGGCGAGGATAAGCAGCACGAAGAGCCAGAGGCCCTTGTAGAGGCGCGGAGAGGCGGATGCCTTGGGATCGAAGCGCGGCGTGACCGCAAAGATCAGCGTGGCGAAGGCGGCGGCGAGCGGGATGACCGACAGGGCGATGGAGGCAGGTGCATAGCGGTTCGGCGTTCCGTCCAGCCCGAAATGGATGGCCAACTCGGCGTTCGATCCAAGCAATATCCAGCAAAAAAGCGACGCCGCGGCCATCGCGCAAACCAAGATGCAACTCGTGGTCAGGGGCAGCGTAATCTTCATTCGACACTCGCTCTGTAGGCTCGGCAAGCTTCGATTGTTGCAGGGCCGCAAATGGGTCGCAAGGGCGTGTCAACCGCTCGACTTGAATTTCGCCCGTTTTTGTGGTCTTGAACCCGCCGATCACTACATTGCCCTGAAAACAAGTCCCGCGGCATCACATGCGGGACAGGCTTCCGCACTTCAAGGACCTTCCTGCATGGCTCGCTCCGCCCTTCTCAACGTCATGGTCCAGGCTGCCCTCAAGGCCGGCAAATCCCTTTCGCGCGATTTCGGCGAGGTGCAGAACCTGCAGGTTTCGGTGAAGGGGCCGAGCGATTTCGTTTCGCAGGCGGACCTCAAGGCCGAAAAGATCGTTCGTGACGAACTCCTGAAGGCGCGACCGACCTACGGCTTCCTCGGCGAAGAGAGCGAGGAGATCGCGGGAACGGACGGGGCGCATCGCTGGATCGTCGACCCGCTCGACGGGACGACGAACTTCCTTCACGGCATTCCGCAATTCGCCGTCTCCATCGCGCTGGAGCGCAATGGCGAGATCGTCGCAGGCGTCATCTTCAATCCGGCCACGGACGAGCTTTATACGGCGGAGCGTGGCGGCGGCGCATTCCTCAACGACCGGCGCCTGCGCGTCGCATCGCGTCGGGCGCTTTCCGATTGCGTTGTCGGCTGCGGCGTGCCGCATCTCGGCCGCGGCAATCACGGCAAGTTCCTCGTGGAGCTTCGCCACGTGATGGGCGAGGTTGCCGGTATCCGCAGGCTGGGCGCCGCAGCGCTGGATCTGGCCTATGTCGCCGCCGGACGGCTGGACGGCTTCTGGGAAACCGATCTCTCCCCTTGGGACGTGGCGGCCGGTTTGGTGCTGATCCGGGAAGCGGG
>DASUPM010000396.1:0-3757 GCA_036281095.1 Pseudorhizobium sp. | reverse complement strand
CAAGATATCTCATCCCTATTTAGGAGAGGCTTGAGGGAAAAGCATCCATTTCTTGATCCTTTCCCTTCTCGCCAACATATAGTGCTAACGACCCGTGATTGACGGGCCGGCACGAGCGCCGGTCTTCCGGTTCGATCGAGCGAGACCAATGGACGACATCTACAACAGCAAGATACTCGAATTCGCCGGCAATATCGGCCGCGCGGGCAGCCTTCCGGATGCCGATGCCGTGTCCGAAAAGCATTCGAAGCTCTGCGGTTCACGCGTGCGCGTCTACATCAAGGTGGAGAAGGGTGTCGTTACGGACTTTGCCCATGAAGTCCGTGCCTGCGCGCTGGGGCAGGCATCCTCCTCCGTGATGGCGCGCAACGTCGTCGGCGCCACGGCGGCGGAGATCCGGCAGGCAAGGGCGGACATGCTGGCGATGCTGACCGCCGACGGCGAAGGCCCCGAAGGCCGCTTTTCCGACATGCGCTACCTGCGGCCGGTGAAGGACTACAAAGCCCGCCATGCTTCGACCATGCTGACTTTTGACGCCGTCGTCGACTGCCTCGACAAGGTCGAGGCGGCCCAACAACAGGTGTCCGCCTGATATGTGCTCTGCGCCGGACTGCGATCATCGGCCACCCGCGACACGGAACTGGAGAGGCCCGTTCCGCAGGACGCCGGGCCGGTTGGCGGGCATGGGGCTGATCCGGCTCTACCAATTGACGCTTTCCGGCTTCATCGGCAATTCCTGCCGGCATATTCCGACCTGTTCGGAATATGGCTACGAAGCGATTGCGAGGCACGGTCTCTGGACCGGCGGGTGGATGACCCTTTTTCGCGTCGGCAGATGCGGACCGGGCGGCACGTCCGGCCTTGATCCGGTTCCGGAGAGGCTGGAGAACGGTCGCAGGTGGAAGCCGTGGTATTTGTGGACGATCGGCCGAAAACCCCGCGGCGCACGCGATCCGGGCTGAATCCTTTACTCATCCCTGATTCTTGACTATCACCCCGACGTCATTCCCGCATTCGCGGCCCCTTACACCACCCGCATTCGTTGGCGGGACTGGACAGGAGAATTATTTATGCCCGTTTCCCTAACATTTCCCGATGGCTCCGTCCGCGAATTCGATGCCGGCACCACTGGCCTTGCCGTCGCCGAATCCATCTCCAAGTCCCTGGCCAAGAAAGCAGTCGCTATCGCGCTCAACGGCGAGCTGCATGATCTCTCCGATCCCGTCACCGACGGCCGGATCGAGATCGTCACCCGCACCGATCCGCGCGCTGTGGAACTGATCCGCCACGATGCCGCCCACGTGATGGCCGAAGCCGTGCAGGAGCTGTGGCCCGGCACCCAGGTGACGATCGGGCCGGTGATCGAGAACGGTTTCTATTACGACTTCAAGCGCGTCCACCCGGACAGCCGCGAGGACTGGCCCTTCACGCCCGACGATCTGCCGAAGATCGAAAAGAAGATGAAGGAGATCATCCAGAAGAACGCCGCCTTTACGAAGGAAATCTGGTCGCGGGATAAGGCACGCGACGTCTTCGCCGACAAGGGCGAGGCCTACAAGGTCGAACTCGTCGATGCGATCCCGGCCGGTCAGGACCTGAAGATCTACCGCCAGGGCGAATGGTTCGACCTTTGCCGCGGTCCGCACATGGCCTCCACCGGCCAGATCGGCACGGCCTTCAAGCTGATGAAGGTAGCCGGCGCCTACTGGCGCGGCGATTCCACGAAGCCGATGCTGACCCGCATTTACGGAACCGCCTGGGCGACCCAGGAAGAGCTCGACCAGTATCTCCATGTTCTGGCGGAAGCGGAAAAGCGCGATCACCGCAAGCTCGGCCGCGAGATGGATCTGTTCCATTTCCAGGAAGAGGGCCCGGGCGTGGTATTCTGGCACGGCAAGGGCTGGCGCATGTTCCAGACCTTGACGGCCTACATGCGCCGCCGTCTGGCGGGAACCTATGAGGAGGTCAACGCACCACAGGTGCTGGACGCTTCTCTCTGGGAGACTTCCGGACACTGGGGCTGGTACCAGGAAAACATGTTCGCGGTGAAATCGGCCTACGCCTTCACCCATCCGAAGGACGAGGAAGCGGATAACCGCGTCTTCGCCCTGAAGCCGATGAACTGCCCGGGGCACGTACAGATCTTCAAGCATGGTCTGAAGTCTTATAGGGAACTGCCGATCCGCCTTGCGGAATTCGGTCTGGTGCATCGCTACGAAGCATCGGGCGCGCTGCATGGCCTGATGCGCGTTCGCGGCTTCACGCAGGACGATGCGCACGTCTTCTGTACCGATGAACAGATGGCGGCGGAATGCCTTCGGATCAACGACCTGATCCTGTCGGTCTATGAGGATTTCGGCTTCAACGAGATCGTCGTCAAGCTCTCGACCCGGCCGGAAAAGCGGGTCGGAACGGATGCGCTCTGGGATCGCGCCGAAAACGTGATGATGGACGTGCTCAAGACGATCGAAGAGCAGTCGGGCGGTCGCATCAAGACCGGAATCCTGCCGGGCGAGGGGGCGTTCTACGGTCCGAAATTCGAATATACGCTCAGGGACGCGATCGGCCGGGAATGGCAATGCGGCACGACGCAGGTCGATTTCAATCTGCCGGAGCGGTTCGGCGCGTTCTACATAGATCAGAACTCGGAAAAGACGCAGCCCGTCATGATCCACCGCGCCATCTGCGGCTCGATGGAACGGTTCCTCGGCATCCTGATCGAAAACTTCGCTGGCCACATGCCGCTATGGTTCGCGCCGACGCAGGTCGTTGTCGCGACGATCACCTCCGACGCGGACGATTATGGCCGGGAAGTTGCCGAGCAGTTGCGTGAGGCCGGCCTGCAGGTCGACACCGATTTCCGCAACGAGAAGATCAACTACAAGATCCGCGAACATTCGGTGACCAAGGTTCCGGTCATTATCGTCTGCGGTCGCCAGGAAGCCGAGCAGCGGTCAGTGAATATCCGCCGGCTGGGTTCGCAGGCCCAGACCGCGATGGCTTTGGAGGAGGCTGTCGCAGCCTTGACGCTGGAGGCGACGCCGCCGGATCTCTTGCGCAAAGGTCAGAGCAGAAAAACTGCGTCCTGAACGCCGAAACGCCCGCTGCAACAGCGGGCGTTTCGGTCCGAGCCGGACTTACTCTCTCAGGGCTGCGTCGGAGAACATATCCATGTTCGCCGGCTGCTCCTTCATCATGACCTCGACGTCCATGTTTTCAGACGCTTTCACCGTGAAGGGCCGCTGGTAGATCTTTTCCTTGTTTCGCGCGACGGCAAGGTAATCCCCTTCGGCCAAGACCATGGTGGAGAACGCGCTGACGCTCTCGTTGACGATATCGCCTGCCGCGGTCAGCACAGACCAGGCTGTATCGGCGATGGCTTCCCCGCCTGGCTGAGACACGAGTTTCAGGGTGATTTGGGCAGCCTTGTGCTGCAGTGTCGCTTCGATAAGCCTGCCTGCTTCCACCTGGATATCTGCGCGAACCACGGCATTCACATCGCCATATTCGGATACGACGTGATAGGTGCCCGCGTTCAGCCGAACGATCGTGCCGGGTTTGACGTCGGCCAATACAAGCCCGCGCTCGCCATCGTCGCGAACCTCCGCGGAGTAGATCGAAAAACTCAGTTGCTTGTCCGGAATCCGGTCGTCCGATCCTGAGGTGGCGTTCAGGACGACCCCGCCGGCGTCCAGCACCAGAACCTGCTTTTTCACTTCGCCATCGGCAGGCACGGTCAGCTTCTTGGTCACTCCCG
>DASUPM010000395.1:0-7912 GCA_036281095.1 Pseudorhizobium sp. | reverse complement strand
CTGTAAAAGCCGAGAGACAGGCTGTCGCAGGTGACGACGCCATAGGCGCGCGGCGGCACGGTCAGAAAGAAGGCAGCGGTGATCGCCAGCGCCAGAGCCAGACCGAATGCACGCGCCGGCCGGGCCAGGCGCTGCCCGTGCCAGACCCACAGCAGCGCGACGACGATAGAGCCCGCCGCGACGAAAGGCACAGTTTCGGCGCCGATCGCCACGGCAGCCGCGCAGGCGACCCCGGCAACCGCATAGCTCGAACTGCGACGCTCAGGGTCCGCCAGCATTCCCGCCACCCATGCGGCCAGCACCATCTGCACATTGTGATGGTCGATCGAACCCGGATGGAACCTCGCGCTGGTGAAGGCGAATAGGCATGTAAGCCCCAGCGCTATGTGCATTGCTGCGGGACCCGCCAGCCGACCTGCCGCGAACCCGATCGGATAGAGGAGAAGGGGAACGAGCAGCAGCGGGCACATCACCAGCGCCACGGCCTCCGCCTCGACCTGCGGCAGGAAGAGCGAGGCGGCCCGGACGAGAAGCGCTATCGGCAGATCGACGAGCCGCGACCAGTGCATCAAGGTCCCGCCATCCAGGCCCAGCCGGTACTGCATCAGGTCGAACCAGCCCTGGCCGCCCAGAAGGTCTCTCACCTGCACCAGCCGCATGACGTCGTCGTTGTCATTGCCGACATAGTCGGTCGCCGAGGGAATGAAGATGGCGAGAACGAGCGCTATCGTCACCAGGGCGTAGAGCCCTGTCGCCGCGACAGGCTGAGACAAAAGCGGTCGCCTTGGAAGAGGGCTGTCCTGAAGGCTTACGCCGGAGGCATATGTCATCGTGGTTTCCGGTGTTTGCCCTGTTTCCCGCACAGCGGAAACCTAGCCTTAACCTTCCGAAGAAATAGTAAAGCGGTCGCGCCGGACGAACCTGCGCCGATTTTCCAGGTTGCGAGTGAAAATCATGAACGCCGGCCCCTTCGACATCGCGATCCTGCTGCCCTGCTACAACGAGGCGGGCACGATCGGCGATGTCGTGCACGGCTTCCGTCAAGCACTGCCGAGCGCCCGGATCTACGTCTACGACAACAATTCGACCGACGGGACGGCGCTGAAGGCCATGCTTGCGGGCGCTTCCGTGGCGCGCGAGCGGCGTCAGGGCAAAGGCCATGTGGTACGCCGCATGTTCGCCGATATCGATGCGGACATCTACATCATGGCAGACGGCGATGGCACATACTCGCCGGCCGATGCCGAGGAACTGGTGCGCACGCTCATCACCGAGCGGGCCGACATGGTGGTCGGCACGCGCCGCGGTGTTCTCGCCGATGCCGGGCGCCAGGGCCATGCCGTCGGCAACCGTCTGTTCAACCTTCTCTACCGCGCGGTGTTCGGCCGCGATTTCACCGATATCTTCTCCGGCTACCGCGCCTTCTCGCGCCGCTTCGTCAAGAGCTTCCCGGCGGTGTCCGGCGGCTTCGAGATCGAAACGGAGATGTCGGTTCACGCATCGCGGCTGAAACTTCCCGTCAGCGAGATCGAGCTTCACTATGGCCGTCGTCCGGAAGGCTCCCATTCAAAGCTTTCGACCTTCCGGGACGGCGCCCGGATTCTCTGGATGTTCGCGATGCTGATGAAGGAGACGCGGCCGTTTGCTTTCTTCGGTCTTATCAGCGCCGGCATCATGGCCGCCAGCGTCGGTTTCATGCTGCCCGTCCTGGCGGAATACTTCCAGACCGGCCTGGTGCACCGCATGCCCACCTGGGTCCTTTCCATGGCCCTGATGATGGCGTCCCTCCTGACGTTCACCGCCGGCCTCATCCTCGATTCCGTCTCCCGCGCGCGAAGCGAGCAGCTTCGACTTGCCTATGTCAACGTTCCCGGGATCGGGAGAGCGCACCGTACCATGTCCAATGTCGCAGCGCTGGAAGCCGAGGCACCGACCGCTGCCGATGCAGCATGAAGAGGCTCGTCTGGTTCGTCGTCGTCGGCGGTACCGGCTTCGCAATCGACGCCGGACTGACCCACCTGCTGATCGCATTCACAGCCGTCGGGCCGATCGCCGCGCGTATACCGGCAATCACCGCGGCGATGGCTGTGACCTGGCTTTTAAACCGCACCCTTACCTTCGGCCGCTCGTCCTCGTCGCTCGTGGTCGAAGGATTGCGCTATTGGGCGGTTGGCGTCACAGCCGCCCTCCTCAATTACGCGGTCTATACCACGTTGATCTACCGCCTGCCCGTGCAGCCGCTGGCTGCAATCATTTTCGCGTCTCTCGCCGCCATGACCTACAGCTTTCTTGGCTATTCACGCTTCGCGTTCCGGCGCTGACGGCTAGACCGTCTCCCAGCCGTCATGCCCGCTGGCGCGGTAGATCGCGTCGATGAACTTCTGGTTCTTCAGCGAATTCTCCAGCGTCACCACCTCGACCGCCTCGCCTGTCGCCGCACGTGCGAAAGTTTCCACCTGACGGCGATACTGGCGGCTGTCCTGGAAGCGGAAGATCTGCGATTCGGTATGCTTCTGGTTGGTGAGTTCGATTTCCTCGGCACCCCAGCGATCGGCATTGAACGGAGACTTCACCTCGATGAAGCCCTCGGTTCCGTGGAAGACCATCACCTGCCGGTTGGCCATCTGGGTGGCGACATAAAAGCTCATGTCGAAATCACCGAAGTCGGCCTTCACGCTCGAATAGATGTCCGTGCCGAAGCCCGGATCGCGTTCCGTCGTCGCCTGGATGCGCAGCGGTTCACGGCCGGTCACGAAGCGGGTGGTGATGGTCGGGTAGACGCCGATATCCGGCAAGGCGCCGCCGCCGAGCTCCGGGATGTTGCGCATGTTGGCGGCGTCGCGGTTGAAATAGGTGAAAGCACCCTGCACATGCCGGAGCCGCCCGATCGCGCCCTCCGCGATCAGTTCACGGACCTTCAGCCAGACCGGCGCATAGGTGACCATGAAGGCTTCCGAGATCAGCACCTTGTTGCGGTCACGCGCGGCGATCAGCGTCTCGATCTCCTCCGCCCTGAGAGCGATCGGCTTTTCGGACAGCACGTGCTTGCCGGCATCCGCCGCCTTGATCGACCACTCCACGTGCTGGCTGGTCGGCAGTGGGATATACACGGCATCGATGACGTCCGATGCCAGCATTTCCTCGTAGGAGCCGAAGGCATGGGGCACGGAGAAGCGGTCCGCCATCGCGCGGGCCTTGGCAAGGTCGCGGCTGGCGACTGCCGTTACCACGCAGTTTTCCGCGTCCTGGATGGCCGGCACGACGAGTTCCCGGCCGATCTTCGCCGTCGACAAAATTCCAAAACGCAGCATGCTGACCTCCCTGACACGAATTTCGCGGCACCATATGAGGGCGCCTCGGCCGATGCAACGGAGGAAGAGGACGGAAGGGTACGGTCCCGCAATTCAAGCTTTGACAGATGCGGTTCGCGCAATACATTCCAACGGCTGGCGCGCGCCGGATCACTCTTTCGGAGATCTCATGGAAAAGCGAGCACTCGGCCGGACCGGTCTTTCCGTTGCCCCCATCGTCTTCGGCGGCAACGTGTTCGGCTGGACGGCGGACGAGAAGACCTCATTCGAACTGCTCGACCGCTTCTTCGACGCCGGCTTCAACACGATCGACACCGCGGATGTCTACTCGGCCTGGGTGGACGGTCACGTCGGAGGAGAGAGCGAGACGATCATCGGTAAATGGCTGAAGCGCGCCCGCGTGCCGCGAGAGAGGGCTGTCATCGTCACCAAGGTGGGTTTCGACAACCAGGGACGAAAGACCGGGCTTTCAGCAAAGTGGATTGCCGAGGCGGCAGAGGCCTCCCTGAAACGCCTCGGCACCGACTACATCGATCTCTACCTCGCCCACCAGCCGGATGACGAGATGCCGCATGAGGAAACATTGGCTGCCTTCGACCGGTTGAAGCAGGAGGGCAAGGTGCGTGCCATCGGCTGCTCGAACTTCGATGCCGCGCAGTTGCAGGACAGTCTGGACGCCGCCGGGCGCACCGGCCTTCCCCGCTACGATGTCATCCAGCCGGAATACAATCTCTACACGCGACAGAAGTTCGAAGGACCGCTCGCCGATCTCTGCATCCGCGAAGAAGTCGGCGTCATCAGCTACTATGCCCTGGCGGCGGGCTTTCTCACCGGCAAGTACCGGAGCAAGGAAGACACGGAAGGATCGTCGCGCGGCTACCGCGTCGGCGACTACCTCAACGAGAAGGGACTGCGGATTCTGGCGGCGCTGGACGAACTCGCGGTCGAGACGGATGCCGAGCCGGCGTCCATCGCGCTTGCCTGGCTGATGCGAAAGCCCGGCCTGACCGCTCCAATCGCCAGCGCGACGAACATGGGCCAGTTGGAGACGATGATCGCCGCCGACGAGATCGAGCTGTCGCCCGACCAGATGAAGGCGCTCGACGAGGCGGGAGCCTGACATGGGAAAGGCCTCACCAGTCACGGTGCGCGCAGCGCAACCCCGAGACGAGGGCCGGTGGCGCAAGCTCTGGGCCGACTATCTGGAGTTCTACGAGCTGACGCTGGCGCGCGAGATCACCGACGCCACCTGGGCCAAGGCCATGAGCGAGCGGTCGGCGATCTTCATGCGGGTGGCGGACCTCGACGGAACCGTTGTCGGCTTTACCCTCTCCCTCACCCATGAAGGCACCTGGATCACCAGCCTCGACTGCTATCTCGAAGACCTGTTCGTCGATGCCTCCGCGCGCGGCAACGGCGTCGGACGCGCGCTTCTGGACGATCTCGTCGCGCTCTGCCGGCAGAACGGCTGGTCGCGCATCTACTGGCACACCGCGGAAGACAACGCCACGGCGCGGAAGCTCTATGACAGCTATGTCCGCTCCGACGGGCACATCCGCTATCGCATCGAATTCCGAGGAGCCGCTTCATGAAGACGAGACAGCTTGGGCCGCACCTGACCGTCTCCGCCATCGGGCTTGGCTGCATGGGCATGAGCCACGCCTATGGCGGTCAGGACGAGCAGACGTCCATCCGCACGCTGCACCGCGCCGTCGAGCTCGGGGTGAATTTCTTCGACACGGCGGAGGTCTATGGGCCGTTCGAGAACGAGATCCTCGTCGGCAAGGGCCTGAAGCCGTTTCGCGACAAGCTGGTGATCGCCACCAAGTTCGGCTTCGGGATCGACACGACAGGCCAGGGAGCAAAGGCGATGTCCGGCCTGGACAGCCGGCCGGAGCATGTGCGCGAGGTGGCCGACGCATCGCTCAAGCGCCTTGGCGTGGATGTGATCGATCTTTTCTACCAGCATCGCGTCGATCCGGCGGTACCGATCGAGGATACCGTCGGCGCAATGGCCGACCTTGTGAAGGAAGGGAAGGTCCGGGCGCTCGGACTATCCGAAGCCGGCGCCGGCACCATTCGCCGCGCACACGCCGTCCACCCGATCGCGGCGCTGCAGAGCGAGTATTCGCTATGGACCCGCGATCCCGAGGGGGAGATCCTCGACACCTGCCGTGAACTCGGCATCGGCCTCGTGCCGTTCAGCCCCCTCGGGCGCGGCTTCCTGACCGGCAAGATCCAGAAGCCGGAGGATTTCGGCACGGACGATTTCCGCACCACGCTTCCCCGCTTTTCCGCCGAGAACATGGCCGCCAATGCCGCTCTCGTGAAGGAGCTCGAAACCATGGCGGCGGACAAGGGTGTGACGGCCGCACAACTCGCACTTGCCTGGGTTCTGCATCAGGGTGACGACATCGTGCCCATCCCCGGCGCCCGGAAGATCCCGCATCTGGAGCAGAACGTCGCTGCGACGGAGATCACTCTGACGGCCGATGAAGTGCAGGCGCTCGGCGACATGCTGGCGCCGGAGAAGTTCTCCGGCGCGCGCTACGGTGAGCAGGCCGCCCGTTGGGCCGAGAAGAAGTAGCCCTTTCCACCTCGTCCGGGCACAAAATGCCGTGGCCTTCGTTCTGAGTCCGTCATTGAAGGAGGCAGAAGATGGACAAGGATCGGAAGATCACCGACGGCATGAACGACCGGCCGCGCAACGACACGATCGGCCAGAGCGGACCCGGCATTCCCGACGACAGCAGCCGGCCCGTCGACCTGGACGAGGAGGTCGTGGACCGGGCACGGAGCAATCTCGCCGGCAATCCTCGTGCCGACCTGAAGCGTGAGGTCGAGGAGCAGATCGAGAAGCCGCAACGCGGCTCCGCCTGAGGCGGCCAATCTCAGGCTTTGACCACGGGCGTCGGAAAGCCCTCATACCATTCGGAGTGGTCGCCCCCGTGATTGGCCATGCCGGGCTTGGTCAACACACCGCGCGGCTCTGCATAGCTCATGATTCGGCGGGCGGGCCGCTCGTGCCACTGGATATTGAAGGCCCACAGCTTCGGAAAGAAGCAGAGCGAAGCGTAAGGCAGATGGTCGTGGACCCACCACGCCAGCTTCCGCCAGTCGCCTTCGCGGTCATGATTGTCGATCAGCCAGGGCACGACGATGCAGGCGGTGGCGCCCATGCAGCCATCGGCGTCGCGCATATCCCAGATATGGTCGGCGGCAGTATGCTCGTTGGTGGAGCAATTGAGATCGTTGCGATTACCGAATTCATTGACCTGCCGCGACCGGTAGCCGGAGCGGATATGCAGCCGGCCGAATGTCGCCTGCAGCGGTTCCAGCAATTCCTCGCAAAGATGTTTTCCGGCCTCGATCGCAAGATCGGGAACGTCCGGGATATTCGGGATCGAATAGAAATCGGCGATTTCGGAGTGGAGAAAATCGCGGAAGAAGAAATTTTGCGAAAGCCGCACCCGGCCGAGATCCTCAAGGCCCTTCATCGAATTCGGCTTGCGCATCCCGTCCTCCCCCGGAAGCTCGTTCTCCCCGTCATTCCTGTGCTTGTCACAGTGTGCTTGTCACAGGAATCCAGCCGCCGCGCGTCCGCGCGGCGAGAAGAGCCTTCGCAGCCCAAGGACTTGGGCTGGCTGGATCCCGGCCCAAGGCCGGGATGACGGAGGAACACTAACGTTCGCCAGGCAGTCAGACCACCCGCTTTATGCGCGCAACACGCCGCCTGTGGTCTTGACGACATTGGCGACGATCTTCGCCGTCAGCGCCTCGAAGTCCTCGTCCGTCAGCGTCCGCTCGACCGGCTGGATCAGCACTTCGATGGCGACCGATTTCCTGCCCTCGCCGAGCGATGCCCCTTCGAAGACGTCGAAGACGTTGACGCCGGTGATCAGCTTGCGGTCGGCACTCGTCGCAGCCTTGATGACCGCACCGGCTTCCACGGCGCTGTCCACCACGAAGGCGAAGTCGCGCTTCACCACCTGGAAAGGCGAGAGTTCCAGCGGCGGCTTGGTGCGCGTTGCTTTCTTCTTCGGCTCCGGCATGGCGTCGATGAAAACCTCGAAGCCGCAGAGGGCACCCGACACGTCGAGGGCGCCCAGCATCTTCGGATGAAACTCGCCGAAATAGCCAAGGATTACCTTGGGGCCCATCTTGATCGTGCCGGACCGGCCGGGATGGTACCAGGAAGGCGCACCCTTCTCGATCTGGACATTGCCCATCGGCAGGCCGCAGGCTTCCAGCACCGCAAGCGCATCGGCCTTGGCATCGAACGCGTCGACCGGCTTTCCGCCGCCCTTGGCATTGTTCGACCAGAGGCGGCCGGCGCCGTTGATCGAAGCCGTGCCGCGGCGCACGCCACCGGCGACCCTGCGCTGGCCTTCCGGCCTATCGTTCTCGTAGGTCCCGGAAACTTCGAAGATCGCGACGTCGCCGAAGCCCTTGTCGGCGTTGCGCTGCGCGGCCGCCAGGAGGCCCGGCAGCAGGGACGGGCGCATGTCGGACATGTCGGACGCGATCGGGTTGGCGAGCTTCAGGCTCGGCGCGCCGCCGCCGAAGAGCTTCGCCTGGTCTTCCGGAATGAAGGACCATGT
>DASUPM010000394.1:0-3684 GCA_036281095.1 Pseudorhizobium sp. | reverse complement strand
CCCGCCTGCCGCCCAGGCTCCCGACGCGGCTGGCGAGACAGCCGCTCCGGAAGCGCAGTCGGCCGATCCGAACGCCGGCCAGACGCCACCGCCGTCTCAGCCGGGCAGCACTGGCCAGCAGCCTGCTCCAACCCAGAACTGAGACGGTTAACTTTACTGTTCGATTGGAAGCCCGGCCCCAGAGCCGGGCTTTTGCATTCGGATGCCCGCGCGCGTTTCAAGGGCGGCCACGCTCAGGCCAGGAGCCAGGCCCAGAAGCTGACGGAAACGATGCCGACGGCTGTCGTCACGCTGATTGTCGAGGCCGCGATGTTCTGCCCGGAGCGGAAGCGATGGGCGATCAGCCAGGCATTGATGCCTGTCGGGACGGATGACGTCAGGACCAGGGCGGATGTCCATTGCGGGCTCAGCCCAAGCAGGCGGCTCATGATGAAGACGGCGGCCGGCAGGAGGAGCAGCTTCAAGCCGGCGATTGCCCCCGTCAAACCGATGTTCCCGCGAACCGGATAACGCGTGAGGGCCATGCCGATCGAGACGAGCGCAGCCGGCCCCGCCGCGCTCGAAAGCTGCGTCACGACGGTCCCGATCACGGGCGTCAGGGTGAAGCCCGAGAGATTGAAGGCGAGACCGGCCGCGAGTGCGATGACGAGCGGATTGCGCACGAGGTTGGAGCCGACCTGCAGCAGGATTGCCCTCAAGCCCCGCGCTTCTCCGCCGTCGACCAATACCGAGGCGCGCTCCATCAGGATCGTCCCGGCGACCATCATCAGCGGAAGATGGATCGCCAGCAGGATCGAGAGAGCGACCAGGCCGTCGTCGCCCACCGACCGCCCGACGAGCGGCAGGCCAATGAAGACGTTGTTGGCAAAGGCCGAAGACATGCCGGCGATCACGCCGATCTTGTCGTCGCGGTCGAAGATGTGCTTGGCGACCAGGTGGGCAACGGTCCAGGTGATCGCCACGCCGGAGAAGTAGGCGATCCATAGCCGGAAGGGAGAGGCTCCCTCGAAATGGGCGTTCGCGAGCGTCTGGAAGATCAGCATGGGCACTGCGATCTTGAAGACGAATTCGCCCAGCGCATCGCCGGTGGCCTCGGTCAGTATGCGGGTACGGGCGACGATCCAGCCGATCAGGATGAGCAGGAAGACCGGGGCGACATTGACGAGAGTGGAAGACACGGGAGCTTACTTCTGAAGGAGGGAGGCTCCGTTTACCCCATACGGCGCGCTCCCACAAATGCGCCCTGCTCAGGGCAGCATCGCACTGCCGGTTCGTATATTGCCTCTAGGGTTTTTCGCCTCGCATGTGTAAGAAACGGCGAAGTTCCAAATGGCAGAACAACGGGGTCCTGGCTGAATGTCCAAATTCGACGTCCTCACGATCGGCAATGCGATCGTCGATATCATCGCGCGCTGCGAAGACAGCTTTCTCAGCGACAACGATATCATCAAGGGGGCGATGAACCTGATCGATGCCGATCGTGCGGAGCACCTCTATTCGAAGATGGGGCCTGCCGTAGAAGCCTCAGGGGGATCTGCGGGCAACACGGCCGCCGGCATCGCCAGCCTCGGCGGCAGGGCAGCTTATTTCGGCAAAGTTGCGCAGGACCAACTGGGGACGATCTTCCAGCACGACATCCGGGCGCAGGGGGTTCACTACGAGACCACGCCTCTCGGCTCCGCTCCCCCGACAGCCCGTTCAATGATTTTCGTCACCCCCGACGGGGAGCGGTCGATGAACACCTATCTCGGCGCCTGCGTCGAACTGGGGCCTGAAGATGTCGAGCCGCAGGTAGTCGCCGATTCGGCCGTAACCTATTTCGAAGGCTATCTGTGGGATCCGCCGCGTGCCAAGGAAGCCATACGGGAATGTGCCCGCATCGCTCATGAAAGCGGCAGGGAAGTCTCGATGACCCTTTCCGATCCCTTCTGCGTCGGGCGGTATCGCGCCGAGTTCCTCGACCTCATGCGCTCCGGAACGGTGGATATCGTCTTTGCAAACAAGCAGGAAGTGCTTTCGCTCTATGAGACGGAGGATTTCGAACTCGCTCTGACGAAGATGGCGGCCGATTGCAGGCTCGCCGCCGTCACGCTGAGTGAGGAGGGGGCGATCATCCTGCGCGGCGACGAACGCGTTAAGATTGATGCCTATCCGGTTCGGGAAGTCGTCGATACCACCGGCGCGGGCGATCTCTTCGCCTCCGGCTTCCTTCACGGCTACACCCAGAAGCGTTCACTGGCAGACTGCGGCAAGCTGGGTTGCCTCTCTGCGGCGATCGTCATCCAGCAGATCGGTCCGCGACCGATGGAATCGCTGAAGGATGCTGCAGCCGGGGCAGGACTCCTCTAGGAGCGCCTATCTAAAAGCCTCGCCGGGATAGGCGCCCCAGACCTCGGCCTGGCTGACCCAGCCCTCGGCGCCCTGTATAGAGGCGTGGCACCAGTCGCCGTTGCACTCGTTCATCGTGATCACGACGCCGGGCTCTAGTTTCGCCACGACGGCGGCGGAGCTCTGCGGGTCGTGACGCATGTTGACGAAGACCTCGCCACCCTTGTCGCGCATCCATGGTGCCGCGACAGCCGTGCGTTCGCCGGAAAGCAGCGCCTGATTGACCCAGCCTTCGGTGCCGTCGGCATCGCGGACCCGCCGCCAGTTGTCGTACTCCTGTATGACCTCCATGGGCGTCCCGGACTTCAGATACATCCAAGAAACAGGATAGTCGGTGCTCGGGCCGATGCGGACGTTGACGCGCTTCGACTTCAGGCTGACGAAGCGCGGCAGCGGGAGGCCGCTCGCACCCTTTCCCGCACCCTGGGCGTTCGCCGGAAAATGGCCGGACGCGGCAGGGACGATCAGGAGCGAGGCTGCAAGCAATGTTTTGAGAATGACGCTACGCATGCGATGCCGTTCCGAGTTCCGCCTTGCCGGTCGCGCCGGACATGGACGAGTCGTTGCCGGGCGCAGCCGAGACAACCGTCCTCGTAAGAGGTTTTGTTTGTCTTCGCTGACGGGTCTGGTAGAAACGCCCTGGATGCGTCGAATATCGCGCGACTTGGTTAAGGACCTCTGAACACTCGCCCATGACCGCCAAAAAGAAGCCAAAGGTCTACATCACCCGGAAGCTGCCCGACGCCGTGGAAACCCGCATGCGCGAGCTGTTCGACGCGCAGCTGAACATCGACGACACCCCGCGCAGCCGCGATGAACTGGCGGCTGCGATGCAGACTGCGGACGTGCTCGTTCCGACGGTGACGGACCGGATCGACGAGGCTTTGATCCGACAGGCGGGGCCCGACCTCAAGCTGATTGCGAGCTTCTCGAACGGAACCGACCACATAGACGTGGATGCAGCCGCAAGGATGGGCATCACGATCACCAACACCCCAAACGTGCTGACCGAGGATACCGCCGACATGACGCTGGCGCTGATCCTCGCCGTCTCGCGGCGGCTGGCGGAAGGCGCCCGCATATTGACGGATCAACCGGAAGACTGGGCGGGCTGGTCTCCCACCTGGATGCTTGGCCGCCGGATCTGGGGCAAGCGGATCGGCATCGTCGGCATGGGCCGGATCGGGACCGCCGTGGCACGGCGGGCAAAGGCCTTCGGCCTCTCCATCCACTACCACAATCGAAAACGGGTCAATCCGGTGACGGAAGACGAGTTGGAGGCGACCTATTGGGACA
>DASUPM010000393.1:0-2035 GCA_036281095.1 Pseudorhizobium sp. | reverse complement strand
TGGTCGAGCGGGTATGCCGGGCGGGGGACTGCCCGGACGTCAGAACACTGGAAGGCGAGGTCAAGCGGCTCTCCAAGGCGGTGCGCGCGATCCTTCGGAAGGTGGTCAGGCCGCAGCCGGACGGGGCACCGTGACGCTCTCGCCTTCGGGCACGTTCAACGAGACGACCGTGCCCCTGCCGACGCAGGAGCGGATGCGCATCGTGCCGCCGTGCAGTGCCACCAGCGAGCGGGAGATCGCCAGACCGAGGCCGGAGCCCCCCTTGCTCTTCGCATACTGGCTCTGAACCTGCTCGAACGGCTGCCCGATCTTGCTGAGTGCGGGCTTCGGAATGCCGATGCCGGTATCGGCGATCGTCAGGATCAGGCCGGCCTCCGACTTGCGGGCACGGACGACGATGCGGCCGCCTTCGTCCGTGAACTTCACCGCGTTCGACAGGAGGTTGAGCATCACCTGCTTCAGCGCCCGCCGGTCCCCGACTATCGCGAGGTCGTCCGTGAGGCGCTGCTCGACCGCGATATTCTTTTCCTGAGCCGAAATGGAGGTCAGGCGGAGGCTCTCCTCGATAAGCGGAGCGAGGTCGATCGTCTCGCACTGAATCCTCATGTGGCCGGCCTCGATCTTCGACATGTCGAGGATGTCGCTGATGACGTTCAGCAGGTGCTTGCCGCTGTCATGAATATCGCGAGCGTATTCGCCGTATTTCGGGGAGCCCACCGGGCCGAACATCTGGTTCACCAGGATTTCCGAAAAACCCAGGATCGCGTTGAGCGGCGTGCGCAGTTCGTGGGACATATTGGCGAGGAATTCCGACTTAGCCTTGTTGGCCGCCTGCGCCCGTTCCTTCTCGGCCTGATAGTTGGCGTTGGCGACGGACAGTTCCTCCTTCTGCCGCTCCAGCTTCTTCTGGGAGGCGGAAAGGTCGCTGATCGTCGCCATAAGGCGACGCTCTGAATCGCGCAGCCGCTCCTGGTGACGCTTCATCAGCGTGATATCGGTGCCGACGGAAACCATGCCGCCGTCGCGGGTGCGGCGTTCGTTGATCTGCAGCCAGCGTTCATCGGCAAGCTGGACCTCCGTCGTTCGCGACAGGCCGTGCTGATCGGGATCCGCGATACGCCGCTCGATGACCGGACGCGCTGCGGCCGCCTTCACCACGGCCTTTTCCGTGCCGGGGACCAGCACCTTGTCCGGAAGGCCGTAGGCCTGCTGGAAATGCGTGTTGCACATCACGAGCCGGTCGTTCTTGTCCCAGAGGACGAAGGCTTCGGAGGTGCATTCGATAGCGTCCGCGAGGCGCTGGTCGGCCTCCGCATAACGCTGCGCCAACCGGTGGTGCTCGGTGACGTCCATGGCGATGCCGATGACGTGCGTTCTGCCGCTGGCGCTGCGTACCACCTGGGCGCGGGCGCGCATCCAGACATAGTGGCCCGCGGCGTGGCGCATCCGGAAGATCTGGTCGACCTGCTTGGCGTTGCCGCGGCTGATGGCGCGGGCAAGCGCGTAGAGATTGCCGTCGGTCGGATGCATCATCCGGGCGGCATCGGCAAACGACATGATGTTGCCGGTCGGCGGCAGACCGAGCATCTCGTACATGGAGCCCGACCAGAACAGCCGCCGGTTGGCGACGTCGAAATCCCAGAGGCCGCAGCGCCCCCGCGACAACGCGGTCTCGATCCGCAGGTTGGATTCCAGGAACGTTTCGTCCGCCTCGCGGGCACGCTTCACCTGCATGTAATAGGCGTAGAGGATCACCAGCAGGATGACGGAGATACAGGCGAACAGCGTGACGTTGAGGGAAACCTCGTGGCGCCAGAAGTAGTGCATGGCGGCAAGGGAGCGCGCCGCCACGATCAGGCTGCCATCGTCGCCGATCGGCTGGATTGCGGCATAATGGGGCTCGCCACCGATCGAGGTTTCGATCAGGCCGGAACGGCCGAAGCGTCGCAGTGCCGCCGTTTCGGGAAGAAGCGCCGTGAGTTGCAGCCCGACGAAAGCCGATGCGGCCGAGCCGCCGATGATCTTGCCGGAGGGC
>DASUPM010000392.1:0-4233 GCA_036281095.1 Pseudorhizobium sp. | reverse complement strand
AGATGGTTTCGATGATGAGCACCCATGCCGACCGCTTCGGCGCAGCGGCAATAGGCTTGCTTTCGGCGACAGGAGGCGCTGGTGCGGGTTTCGGCCGAGGCGCCGGCGCCGGAACAGCCACAGGCCGCGGGGCATACCCGGCAGCCTTGAGCGCCTTTTCAAACTCCAACGCGTAACGGCCGATCTTTTCCGCCTTGTCCGTTCCATTGACGACGCGGCGCGCGTTCACGAACTCGCGAAGATCCTCGGCATCATCTTCGTCCTCGCCATCGATGAAGTCGAGCAGATCCTTGCCGGTCCACCATCCTTCCTTGTTGCCGAGGAAGAGCGAGTGAGCGGAGATGAACGGGTCGCCCCGCATTTCCGGATTCTTCACCAGGTCGATGCCCAGGCCGAAGACTTCGTTCAGCCGCTTGCTGGCAAAGGCTGCATTCCGCCGGCCGGTGTTCTGTACATGGCCCTCACCCTTGAAACGGTATCCGTCGCCCTTCTGGGTGTTGCCCAGCACCTTGCCGATCTTCGTGCCCGGCTCGTACTTGTTGAAGTAGGATACCGGACCGCGCTCTTTGATCGGCTGCATGGTGCCGGCCGTCTCATGAAACGCTGTTGCAAGATCGTAGGCGAGCAGGTTCAGCGGGTCCGCGAAATAATGCTTCTCCCAGACGTTGAGGAGGTTGTCGAAACCATCCACCTGCTGCTGTGTGAAGCCATGAGGAAACATGGCTCCGCCCCTCAGGGACGCAAAGAGCGCCGCTCTGTTCATGATGTTTCTCCTGATGTTAGAGAGGTTTAGTTCTCGTCAGTCCGCCCGTAACGGCGGTTGTACTCTGCGAAGCTGTTCGAACGGCCGCCGGCTGATGCGGAGTTTCCGCCGGCCGCCTCGCCCTCGCCACCGGCAGGAGTGCCGGCCCTGTCCGTCGACGGCTCACGATCGTCCTTGCCGGCGCCTCCGGATGGCTGCTTGATCTCCAGCCGGGTCGTCGCGCCGCCGGACCGGTCGGCCTTGTGGTCGACGCCGCTGATCCGATAGATGCCGTCGACCCCCGGCCGCGCCCCGGTCATGATGTATGTCCCCTCGGCCTGCGCCGTGGGATCGAGATCCAGCTCGACCGAACCTTGCCCGCCTTCGCGTTCGCTGCTGGCCTTGCGCCCCTCGGCGACGGCCTTGGCCTGATCTTCATCCGCAACCGCGGTGCGAACCTCGTTCGTGGCCTCCGCCTCGACACCGGTCTCAACCTCGATTTCTTTGAAGCTCGCCGACGCTCGATCGAAATACCGGACTTTCGATCGGGAGAATTTCGCGCGGCCGGTCAGCGGCGCGATCTCCCAGTTGATCACGTTTCCGGTCGTGGAGTTCGGCGGCGGCGCCACGCCGACAATGGTCGGAAGCGCCTGACCCGTGGCACTGAGGCCCTGTCCGCGCTTGGCAAGCACCGCCTGGTCGCCCCGGATCTTGAACGTGCCGCCCAGTTCGCGTGCAAGCCTCTGGCCGAGATGGAGGAAGCTTTCCGATGCGGCAGACCAGTAATCCCGCGCAATGGCAGCAAAGGCAGGATCGATCGTGATCCCCTTCAGCCCGGCGTTCTTTGCGGCCCTGTCGAGAAACTGCTGAAGGGTCGCATCATCCATATGATGCGACTGAGGCTCCTTCGCCTTGCCCTTGACGTCAAACCCCTTTGCCCCGACCGAGAGGGTCCGGCCGCTGCCCCGCGCCCCTTTGGAACGGACGCTGTCGACCTTGCCGGTGAAGGCGGAAACACCCTGCAGAAACACCTGCACACCGGCGCCCTCAGCCGGCAGCTTCACCTGGCCGCCGCTGTCGTCGAGTTCAAGGCTGCAGCTGTCGCTGGCCGAGCCGTCCTTGTCGGAGATCGAGATCTTCAACAGGAAGGGCCGCATGGCCGTGGTCATGTCCTCGCCGTCGACGAAGACCTTCCAATCCACTGTCCAAGGCATGATCAGTTTCCGAAGAGAGAGACGACGGGCTTGAAGACGGAGGCATCGGCCGCCGGCCTGTCAGGGATGGTCAGGATCGTGCCGAGCGGCAGGATCGCACCTTGGCTGGAAAGGCCGGGGTTTTTGGTGAGCGTTTCTTCGAGCAGCTTACGGCCCTCGACACCATAGGCCTGGTGAAGCAGCAGCTCGACGGTCATGCCCTCGCGACGGATCTGGAATGTCTGCGGCATTGGTCTACTCCAGAAGGCCGAAGAGGGAGAGAAGAGTTCCGATGACCGAAGGCGACCCGCCCTGCGGGCTGACCTTCGTTAGTTCGATGGAGTGCCGGATGAAGAATCCGACGCCGTCGCGCATCAGTTCCTTGTGGCCTTCCGAGATCTTGTCGATCGTGAACCAGCCGAGGCGGGCGCCATCGCCGCGCAGGACGGGCAGGGGGCGGCCGGCGAGAAGCATGCTCTTCGCAAGCTCCAGTTCCGTCAGTCCGCCCGTCCTGAAGGGCAGGAGCTGGCCTGAAAGCACCAGCTTGTCATCTCCCTCTCCCATGAATTCGCGGGCGATCCGGCCGCCCACGATTGGCTTGTCGGCGAAGTCGGCCGACATCGTCCGCTGAACCTCTTCGACGCTGAAAGGCCGCGTGTCGAGGTTCAGCGCTCCGATCAGATACAGCATCAGGCAACTCCATATTCCGTATCGGCATAGATGCCGGCGACCTCGTCACGGATGCGCTGACCCACGAGGCCGGAAACGCGGTTCGCCAGCTCCTCAGGATTTGTCACCCCGTGAGCGTGAAACGTCAGCGACAGGTTGAGGTTAGGCGCGGGCCGAGGGTTCAGGACATTGACGTCCTGCGTCCCGCGCGGCTGTGTCATGGCGTCGATGCTGGCCGCGTCGAGGCTGATCGGCTTGGCGGCGCCAGAAGCATCGGCTCCGGCGGCCGGCGACCCGGCTGCAGGCGCAGCGGGATTCGTCTGGATGCCGAAGTGGTCGCGAGCATTGAAATCAGGCTCTGCCGACTTGCCCCACCAGAAGCGGTCCCAGGCGGAGACACCTTTTTCGTCGGGGTTGAGACCGAGGATGCGCTGAAGATCCTCGCGGTATTGCTTCTGCAGCCGCACCTGATCTTCGAACGTATCGCCCGGCGTTGCCGACATCGCACCGGCCATCAGGCCGGGTGCACCCGCCACGAAGGCACCTCGCGCCCATCGCCCCCATTTGGCCAATCCTGCTAGCAAACCGCTCTCTGCTGATGGGCCTGACGTTTTTTTACTCACGGTTTTCGGACCACCGCCCTTCGGCATTGTTCCACCAGAGAGAACATCCGCTATGGTACCAACTGTCTTCAAGGCACCGATGATCGCCGAGGCACCGCTAAGGAGCATCAACGCCCCGGCCAGCTTCCGGACGGTGCCGGCTAGAAAGGCGATGCCAGCCCCCCACACCATGATTTGCAGCCCATAGGGCGCGATGTCGGCGAAGAACTGCGCGATCGGATTTTCCTTCAGCGCCGCGTTCAGTTCGCGGATCGAAGCACCCCACTCTCTTGCCTGCATGAAGACCCGGCCGAGCTGGTCGCCGGCGTTCGGATCGATCTTGCCAAGAAAAAGATCACCAAGATCCTCGACGACTTCGCGAATGCCGGAATAGCCGAGCCCCTGCGCGAAGCCCTTCATGCCCGTCGAAATCTCGTCGAAGATCGAGACCCGCGATCCGAGCGTATCCAGCACATAGCCGGCGCCCGCAGCGGCTTCCTTGATGCTCGGCAGCATCCGGTCGCCCATTGCCCAGAAGACGTTGGAAACCTTGTTGCTGAGCAGCTGCAGGACGTTGGCGGTCGTGTTGGACCGCTCGATATACTCATTGAACGCCGACCCGGCATACCGCGTCCGGTCGCTGACGCTGTCCAGCGCCTGTTCCAGCAGGCCCATATTGCCGATCAGCGGCGCAAAGGCCTTCGCCTCGTCGCCGAAGAAGTCGGAGAGGAGCGCAATATGCCGGTCCTTCGGCGCCTTGGCGATCGCCTGCAGGACCTTCTTCATCGCCTTCGGAGCGTCCTTCTGCATCTCTCTTGCGATCTGCGGCAGGTCGAGCCCGAGCGCGGCAGCAACCTCCTTCTGCGCCTTCTTCGCCGACTCGCCCCGTGTCAGGGCCTTGACGACGTTCTGCATGGCCGTGGCGGCGACCTCGGCTTCTGCGCCGCTCGCGATCATGGCGCTACCGATCCCGGCAATCTGCTCCTTCGTGAAGCCACCCATTTCGGCAAGCGCACCGACCCGCAGC
>DASUPM010000391.1:0-10765 GCA_036281095.1 Pseudorhizobium sp. | reverse complement strand
GGAACGCGAGACGTCTTAGGCTGGCGAAGTCGGGCGCCGGGCGAGTGGCCGCTCGGGACTGATCGTCAAGCCCTGCGCCCGAGCATGCGATCTGCCCCCAATCGAAACCGCCGGTATCTCGTGGGCAGTTTATTTACCATTGGTTAATCATAGCTGGGGCTAATGTAGGGGTCGGGCGGGTTCTCGTATTGATTTGCCACGTCTTTTCACAAGTTTGACGAGAAGGGCGGTATCGTGTCGGCTGCGAGAACCTGGATGCTGCATGTTTTCACAGGATTGGTGATCGGGACCGGCGTGGCCGGATGCAGTTCCACGGGGACGGTTACGCGGCCTGTGGCTCCCTCTCTGGTCGCCGACGAGCAGGCTCTCGCGCTTCCGCCGCCGGGTGGGCCGGGGATTGTTGGCGTGATCGAGCGGCCGCGAAGCAACGGCGTCGAGCAGACCATCTCCCTTGCCACCACCGCACGCGTGGCCGGCCAGAATTACCTGAAGATCGAGTTTTTCGGATCCGACGTCTCCCGCGGGCCCACCGCTGCGTTCAAGACAATCAACCAGGGTGAGATTCTGCGCGAAGCAGCGGCTGCCATTCCAGGGGTACGTCTTTCGCGCCGCGCCACCTTCTTGCAGAATAGCTATGGTCCCTTCGCCTACGCGGCGGGCCGCAGCCACTTGGGCGACACCTGTATCTATGCGTGGCAGCAGATTCGCGCCAGCATTGCCTCGCAGGGGATCGGGCGCAACTTTGGCATGATCCAGGTGCGCTGGCGGCTCTGCGACGCCTTTGCCAGCGAGCAGCAGCTCCTCAGTGCCGTCTACGGCTACACGATCACCGGTACGTTTGAGGGAAAAGCCTGGAATGCGTTCGGCGAGCCCAATCGCGCCGATCCACGCTTGGGGCAAACGGGATATCCGATCTACCCCGCGGCCGGCGCAGCGGCGGCAAGCCTGCCGATGGGCTATGCCGGAGGCGTCGATTTGACGCAAACAGCTGCCATCGTGCGTCGTCCGGCTCCACGTTCGGTCCGGATTCCGGAGGCGGAGGCAGAGAGGCAAGAGGCAAAGGCGGGGCCACGGGTGCCTCGCCCGGACCAGATCACGACAAAGGCGGCCGCGGAGCCATCCGCGTCTACTTCACAACAGGAAGAAGACGGCGCCATGGTCACGGTGCCGTCGCCGGAGAGTATCTCAACGTCCCGACCATGATGGCGGGCGTCAGCAGAAGGCGTATAACCGGTCGCATCCGCGGCCGGCTCCTTGGCGCCGAAGGATGTCGATGCATAGAGCCCGTAGCGTATTCTTGTGGGCGATCGTGGCGATCTGCGAGATTGTCCTGATCACACTCCCCGTCAGCCTCCAGGCTCAGTTGATCGCGGGTATCAGCGTGGTGACGCTGATGGCCGTCATCAAGATCCTCAACGCGCAGGGAACATGGCGACTGGTTTCGCTGGCACTCGGAACCGGCATCGTGCTTCGCTACGTATACTGGCGCACGACAGAAACGCTGCCACCGATCGACCAGATCGAGGATTTCATCCCCGGAATGTTGCTGTATCTGGCGGAGATGTACAACGTGCTGATGCTCGCACTCAGCCTGTTCATCGTCGCGATGCCTTTGCCGTCGCGCCCGTCGCGCCAGGATCCCGCGGAGGACTTGCCCGAGGTCGATGTGTTCATTCCGACCTACAATGAAGACGCCAGGCTGCTTGCCAACACCTTGGCAGCGGCAAAGGCCATGGATTATCCGGCCGACAGGCTGCATGTCTGGCTGCTGGACGACGGGGGGACGGTGCAGAAGCGCAGTTCGTCGGACGTTGCATCGGCCGAGGCCGCTCGTGAGCGCCATCACGAGCTGTCGGAATTGTGCCGGGCATTGGACGCCAACTACCTGACCCGCGAGCGAAACGAACACGCCAAAGCCGGCAATCTCAACAACGGCCTTGCCCATTCCCGCGGCGAACTGGTGGCCGTCTTCGACGCCGATCACGCACCGGCTCGTGACTTCCTGCGCGAAACCGTCGGTTATTTTGGCGAGGATCAGAGGCTTTTTCTCGTCCAGACGCCGCACTTTTTCATCAACCCAGATCCACTGGAACGGAACCTGCGCACCTTCGACATCATGCCGAGCGAGAACGAGATGTTCTACGGCATCATCCAGCGCGGCCTAGACAAATGGAACGCTGCCTTCTTCTGCGGCTCTGCGGCCGTGCTGAGCCGGCGGGCGCTCGAACAGACGGGAGGCTTTTCCGGCCTGAGCATCACCGAGGATTGCGAGACGGCGCTTGCTCTGCATAGCGCGGGGTGGAATAGCGTCTATGTGGACAAGCCGCTGATCGCAGGGCTGCAGCCGGCGACCTTTGCCAGCTTCATCGGCCAGCGCAGCCGCTGGGCACAGGGAATGATGCAGATCCTGCGCTTCCGCTTCCCGCTCTTCAAACGTGGGCTGAGCCTACCGCAACGGCTCTGCTACATGTCGTCGACGCTCTTCTGGCTATTCCCTTTCACCCGCGCGACCTTCCTTTTCGCGCCGCTATTCTACCTGCTCTTCGACCTGCAGATCTTCATCGCCTCAGGCGGCGATTTCCTCGCCTACACGCTGTCCTATCTGATCGTGAACCTGATGATGCAGAACTACCTCTACGGCTCATTCCGCTGGCCCTGGATTTCCGAACTTTACGAGTATGTGCAGACAGTCCACCTGCTACCCGCAGTCATCTCGGTCATGCTCAATCCGCGCAAGCCGACGTTCAAGGTGACGGCGAAGGACGAATCGATCGCCGTCAGCCGCCTCTCCGAAATCAGCCGCCCCTTCTTCGTCATCTTCGCCGTGCTCGTGATCGCGACCGGGTTTGCGGCCTACCGTATATACACCGAGCCCTACAAAGCAGACATCACTCTGGTTGTCGCCGGCTGGAACGTGCTCAATCTCGTCCTGGCGGGCTGCGCGCTCGGGGTGGTGGCGGAGCGGGGCGAACGTGCCGCTTCGCGCCGGGTCAAGCTGCAGCGGCGTTGCGAGGTGGTGATCGACGATCGGCACTGTGCGGCGTCGATCGAGGATGTTTCTGTGGGCGGAGCCCAGGTTCACGTCTTCGCGAAGAAAGTCGACGGTCTCGCCAGAGGCAGGAATGCCCTGCTGCGTTTCCAGCCGCATGGGCGCACGAGCATGGAGACGCTGCCGATCACGATTCGCAGCGTCGAGCCTTCGGGCGACCTTACTGTGATCGGTGTTCAATATCAGCCAGCGGGGCCACTTGACCATCGCTGGATCGCCGACCTGATCTTTGCGAATTCCCGCCAGTGGTCGCAGTTTCAAGAAGCACGGCGGAAGAACCCAGGTATCGTCAAAGGCAGCCTGATCTTCCTGAGTGTGGCGCTCTACCAGACCAGCCGCGGCCTCGTTTACCTCTTCCGCGGCCGCGCGGGCGTGAAGGCTCAGCGCCAACCGGGTGCCGCTCCATGATGTCTCGCCGCGCCCCGCACCTCGCCGCCATCTTCTGCTGCCTTGGCCTCTCCAGCTCCGCGCTTGCGCAACCGGCCCCCTTCGACATGTCGCCGGAGCGCCCGGCAAGCCAAGAGCCGGTTCCCCAGCTGCCGCGGCCGAAGCCTGTCGCTCCCGCGACCGTCCAGCCTGAGGCTCCCAGGGAGGACGTGCCGGTCGAGCAACCGGTCGAAGCACAGCCTGTCCCGCAGTCGACCCAGACCGAGCGTCCCCGGCAACCCGACACATCCGGCAATGCCGTCGAGCCATCCTCCACCGAAGCAACTGGCACGCGGCACTACATCATCCCGTCGGAGAGCCTTGCGCTGACCGGAGAGTACAGCCGACGTGCCTGGTCGCTCTACCTGACGGCCGAGCAGGCAGAGGCTGCCCGCTCGATAAATCTCGGCTACCAGAACGCGATCGTCGTCGCTCCCGAGGCTTCCAGCCTGTCGCTATTCATCAACAACAGGCGCGTCGGCCAGGAGAGGATCAATGCCCCGAGCGGTCCGAAAACCGCCCGATGGGCGATCCCCGCCGACCTTCTGCGTGCCGGAAACAACGACGTCGAACTGGTGGCCAATCAAAGGCACCGCACTGACTGTGACATCCGTTCCACATACGACCTCTGGACCGAGATCGACGGCAGCCAGTCCTTTCTCGAATTCGAGCCGAACCTGCTGTCACTAGGTTCTGCCATCGACGCAGTGCACGCACTGGGCAACGACCCGCAAGGGCGGACGCATTTCCGGCTGGTGGTGCCTTCGATCGGTCCGATGGAGCAATTGGCGCCGCTTGTGCGGCTATCTCAGGGCCTGGCGGTGATGAGCGGCATGCCTAATCCGCAGTTCTCCCTCCAGCAGGCGCTCCCCGAAGAGACCGGTGGGTCCGGGGTCCTGGCAGTCGCCATCGGTACAAGGGCCGAGCTTGCGCAGGTCTTGCCGGCTCTGCCTCCGGGAGCCGAAAGCGGCCCCGTCAGCGGCATCATAAAAAGTGCTGACAGCGCAGCTCCCATTGTTGTCATGACCGGGCCTACCTGGTCTGCCGTCAGGAGCGCCATCGAGTCCTTCATCGCGCCAGTGGTTCGTTCCCCAACTCTCCGCCGAGAATCAATGTCGACGGATCGGTGGGCGCGCCCCAATGCTCCCTTCGTGTTCGGCGGCGAAAGGCTGAGCTTTTCTCAGCTGGGCATACCTACGACCGAGTTTTCCGGGAAACGGTTCCGTACAGGTTTCGATATCGCACTTCCCTCGGATTTCTACGCCGGTGCGTACGGGGAGGCGGTGATTCAACTTGATGCGGCCTACAGCGCTTCGGTGGCGGCGGGAAGCCACATCGATATCTATGTCAATGGCAACATCGCCTCGACAGTCCCGATTACCGAGGGAGGCGGCGATATTCTGCGACAGTCGCCAATCCGCATTACGATGCGACACCTGCGGGCAGGCAAGAATCGCATCGACCTCGAGGCAGTGCTGCTTTCCGAGACCGACAGCGCCTGCACGCCCGGGAGCAACGCATCGACCGAGGCGCGCTTTGCGTTATTCGACAGCTCCGCCTTCTACATGCCGGCTTATGCCCGCATCGGACAGACGCCAAACCTTGCTGCATTGTCGGGGACTGGTTTTCCCTACAGCCGTCAGCAGGAGCCCACCGTCTTGTTCATGGACCGCATTGACGCCGACATGCTTGCTGCTGCCGCCAACTTCTTTGGCAAGGCCGCCCAGATTTCGGGCGCTCCCATCGCTATCGAACCCGTTTCTGCAGCCAATGTCGTGGGCGGACGCAATGCGATCTATATCAGTTCAGCAGGCCAGCTTCCCCCAAACGTGTTGACCCAGCTGAACCTGGACCCGAACCTGGCAGTGGGTTGGAGGCCCCCCGGTGAGACCGGCCCGGTGACGGAGGACACGACTGCCTCGATGGATATCTGGCGCGATCGCCTGCAGGGCGGGGTACTGAGTCAGAGGATTTCCACCATCCGGCAGTGGCTACAGGAAAGTCTCGATCTTTCGGAAGGAGCGTTGCGGTTCCTTCCGGGAAGCGAGGTCATCTTCAGCCCCGATGAGGACGACGATCTTCTCCTTGCCCAGGGACCGGCTCTCAACGGAGACGGCATCTGGACGGTCTTGACCGCGCCCAGTCCGCAGGAGTTGAGAACTGCCACGGCCGAGCTTGCGCGGCAGGACGTATGGCAGCAGATCGCGGGCCGCGTCTTCAGCTACTCCCGCGCCACAAACGATGTTACCGTGGAGGAGGCGCGGAACATGTCGTTCCTGCGGCCGGTTGACGGCTCGTGGAAAAATTACCGGCTGATTGCGGCAAACTGGCTGTCCAGCAACCTCCTGTCCTACGCTCTGGTGATTGTCCTCACGTCTTGCCTGCTTGGCGTAACGACCGCTACCCTTCTCCGTTGGCTGGGGAGGAACAGATGATTGCCAGGCGCTTGATCCCGATGCTGACACTCCTCGGATGGCTTGTCTCGACCTGGCCGGTGGCCGCGCAGCAGGGATCGCTGGAGGCCTCGCTCTGGCAGACCTACAAGTCCAGGTTTTTGGATGCGAGCGGCCGGATCGTCGACAATGGCAATGGAGGCATCAGCCATAGCGAGGGACAGGGCTACGGTATGCTTCTGGCATTCTTCGCCAACAGCCAATCCGATTTCGAGCAGATATGGTCGTTTACGAAGACGGAGTTGATGGTCCGGGATGATGGTCTTGCCGCCTGGAAATGGGACATGGCGACCGAGCCGCATGTCAGCGATCTCAACAACGCGTCCGACGGAGACCTGCTGATTGCCTATGCACTGGCGATGGCGGGCGCGGCGTGGGATCGGCAGGATTATCTCGCGAGCGCGGCGGCGCTCGCCCGCGCCATCCTGAACAATGTCGTCGTCGAACGTGGCGGCCGTGTGCTGCTTCTGCCGGCTGCCGAAGGTTTCGACGTCGGCGAACGTCCCGACGGCCCCGTCATCAATCCGTCCTACTGGATTTTCGAGGCTCTGCCCGTCATGGCCGTTCTGGCGCCTTCCGACCAATGGTCGAGGCTGGGCGAAGAAGGCATCGCCCTTCTCGAGATGATGAAATTCGGCCCACGCAATCTTCCGGCGGAATGGGTCAGCCTCGCGCGACAGCCGAAACCGGCGGAGGGATTCGGCGCCGAGTTCGGCTACAACGCCATTCGCATCCCGCTCTATCTCCTACGCGCTGAAACCGGGCATTTCGCACTTGTGAGGCGGCTGCAGGAGGCGATGACAATTGATGGCGCACCGGCGATCATCAATCTTGCAAACGGTGAGGCGAAGGAGAGGCTGGACGACCCGGGTTATGATTTCGTTAACCATATTCTGGCCTGTGTTAGCGATGGGAAAAGCCTCCCAAGCGCCGCCCGTGAGCTGACGTCGGACTTATATTACCCGGCGACGCTGCATCTGCTCGGCTATGCCTACGTCGTGGAGAAACATCCGTCGTGTCTCTGAAACTGACAACGCTGATGATAGCCGCTACCGTCTCTGCTGGCCTGTTCGTAGCGCAGTCGAACGAGCCGACCATTCCGCCTTTTTGGCTGCCGTACCAGGAAGCGAACGGAGACGGCGAGCGCTCGACGCCTCGGTTGGCAGCAGGCGAGGGGCCAGATCTGCCTGCTCTCGAAGGGGTCGCGCGCGATATCCAGGCGATGCGGCAAACGCCGCCGAAGACGGAGCGGCTAGCTCAGGCAGCGCCGATCGTTCCCTTTCAGATTTCTCAGGCGGGGCAGGGCACTATTGCTCCCGGCACCAGTGAAGCCGAAGTCAGCGCCGACCAGCCACCGGCAGAGGTGGACGAGACGGCGCTTCGATATTTCGCTGCGCAGGGTGACACGGCGCGACTGGCCGCCGAGATCGCCCGTTTGCGGCAGCTCTACCCCAACTGGACGCCGCCCGCCGATCCGCTTGCCGTTCCTCCGAACACCGATCGGCAGCTTGAGGAGATGTGGCAACTCTACGCTCAAGGTCGCTATGCCGAGGTCAGAAAGGCGATCGTCGAACGTCAGGCCGCCAATCCGGAATGGGAGCCTCCTGCCGATCTTTTGGATCGCCTGGGAATCGCCGAAGCGCGCAGCCGCCTTGTCAATGCATCGGAACTGAAGCAGTATCAGACCGTCATCGCCGTTGGTGCCGCCAATCCGCCGCTTCTCAACTGCAGCGAGGTCGATGTCTTGTGGCGTGTGGCCGAGGCTTTTGCCAATACGGACCGCCAGCAGCGCGCAATTGACGCCTACAGCTATATATTGACGAACTGCACCGATCCTGCCGAGCGGCTGGCGACGGTACAGAAGGCCGCTGCCATCCTGCCCTATGGTCTCGTCCTGCCGCTTCTCGCGCTCGAAAAGCCGCCCGAAGACGGAGCTGGCGAATTCGACAGCATACGCGACGATCTGGCCCGTCGCTTCGTGGCCCAGGCGAACGAGGAGCCATCGCTCGAGATTGCGCCGGAATATGTGGACCGGTTGAAGACGTCTGCCACTGCCGACGGTCCGGCTTCCGATGCCTTGCTTCTTGCCTGGTATTATCTGAGGCGTGACAACGCCGATGAAGCAGCGGTCTGGTTCCGCCGTGCCCGCGAACGCGAGGACGGCGCCGATCCCTCGCAGGGCCTGGCGCTGGCACTGCTGGAACAGGGCAAGCCGGCGGAGGCGGAAGCCGTGCTCTACAGCTGGCGAGAAGCATCCGAAGACGCCACAGCAGCCTACCTCGCCGCGACTGCAAATTATCTTGCGCTCGACCCGTCCCCGAAGATCGATGAAGGCGTGCTGACGCGGATGGCTCGGGCGGTGATCGCCGAACGCTATGCGCCGTCGGCGCAGCAGTTCGGCTGGTATGCCCGGGCCTTCGATCAACCGCAGACCGCGGCGCAGTGGTTCAAGACGGCTCTCGAATGGGCGCCGGACGACGAGCCCTCTGCCTACGGGCTTGCGCTGACGCGGCTGCAACTCAACGACAGGACAGGCTTTCTCGAATTGCAGGAGAAGTGGGCCAAGCAGTCGGCGAGGATCGCGGATCTGGCGAAAACCGCAGCTGGCCAAGCCGAGGCGCGGTCATCCGCCGCTGTTCGGCCTGACGAGCCGGCCCAGCGGGATCAAACCGCCTCGCGGGCCGCTCCCGGCACGGTTCGGGCAGTGCGCTCCTCGACATCAGCACCTGCCGCGGTTGCGGTTACCACGGTCCGCCGCTCCGGCTGTGCCAGCCGCGTTGATCTTTCTCGTCTCTCGGCGGGCGCGGCGCTTCAGCGGGGGTGGTGCCTTATGGAGCTCAACCGGCCGCTAGAGGCTGCCGAAAGCTTCGGCGCAGCCCTTTCCACCAGCAACCGCAGCATCAGTGAAGATGCCGCCTATGGGCAGAGCCTCGCCTATCTCAGGCTGGGCTTGACCGATCGGGCCGCCGTCGCGGCAACCAGGGCTCCGATGAGGTCCGAAAGGGCGCGGGAACTGCAGGCTTCCATCCTCTCCGACCGAGCCATCCAGGCCTTCCAGTCCGACCGGTATCGCGAGGCGCTTCTCTATCTTGACCAGCGGGCGCAGGTGCAACAGGAGCCGGTCGACCTGATGGTGCTGCGCGCCTACAGCTATCTGAACCTCAACAGGCCCTATGACGCGTTGCGCCTGTTCGAGGCCGCTGCCGCTACAGGTAATCGCGACGCAAGCCGCGGCCTCGCTGACGCCAAGACGGCGGTCGGCCTGGACTGATCCCACAATAGGTCGCCGCGACGGTCAGGAGGAGGTTCTGATGGAAAACAGGCTCACGACAGATATTCCGCTGGAATTGCGGAGGCTGACAGTCGTTCGGTCGCTCTTCGAGCGGTAGTATCCGCCGACGCGAATCCGTTGGTCGGTGCGTCGGAAACAACCGCGAATGTCGCGGTTGTTTCGTTTTTCAAGGATGGCTTATTGCGGGGTCACGTCAAAGCCGAACCACTTCATGGAGAGCTTCTTCAGCGTCCCGTCGGCCTTGGCGGCATTGATCGCATCGTCGAACTTCGCCTTCAGCCAGGTATCGCCCTTGCGCAGGCCGACCGAGCTGCCCGCACCGAGGAAGCCGCCCTGGAAGCGCGGGCCGACGATCGCCATGTCGCTGTTGGTCGGCTTTTCGACGGCTGTGACCAGATATCCCATGGAGGCCATGACGAGATCGACGCGACCCGAAATCAGGTCGAGATCGTGCTGCTCGGTCGTCTTGTATTCGCGCTTCTCGACGATGTCGCCCATGTATTCGTCGACGAAACGCGCTGCAATCGAAGCGCTCTGCACGCCGATGACCTTGCCCTGCAGCATCGGCTTCAGCTCTTCGACGGCCTTGCGGGCGCCTGCCTCGTTGCTGGCCAGCGAATAGAGAGCGTCCTTCAGGGGCAGCTTGGACAGTTCGCTCTCCTTCAGGGTCGCAAAGGCCTGGCCGGTGCTGCCGTAGGAAATCGAGAAGTCGATCACTTCCTTGCGCTTCTCGGTCGCCGACATGCCGGCCATGATCGCGTCGAACTTGCCGGCGTTCAGTGCCGGAATCATGCCGTCGAAGGCCTGGGCGACGATCGTGCACTTGATTTTCATGTGGTCGCAGAGATAGTGCGCCAGTTCGACGTCGTAGCCGTCCAGCGTACCGTCCGGGCGGGTCAGGTTATAGGGCGGAAATGCGCCCTCGGTGGCGATGGTGATCTCGGACTTTTCCTGCGCAAGCGCGCCGGTGGCGAGTGTGAGGGCGGCGAAGGCCCCTGCTGCCATGATCTTCATGATGGTCATGTCTGTTCCCCGTCTCCTTGTTGGGTTTGTTTCGTCAGCTCGTGTTGTTGTTAGGCGCTGATGAACTTGCGGAAGCGCTCCGACTGCGCGTTGGTAAAGATGTCCTCCGGCTTTCCCTGTTCCTCGATCGTGCCCTGGTGCAGGAAGATCACCCTGCTGGATACGTCGCGGGCAAAGCCCATCTCGTGGGTGACCACGAGCATGGTGCGGCCTTCCTCGGCGAGCGATCGCATGACGCGCAGCACTTCACCCACCAGTTCCGGGTCGAGCGCGGAGGTAGGCTCGTCGAAGAGCATCACCTTGGGGCGCATGGCGAGCGCCCGGGCGATTGCCGCGCGCTGCTGCTGACCACCGGAAAGATGGGCCGGGTAGTGGTTGCGCTTGTCGGCGATGCCGACCTTGTCGAGCAGGGCTTCCGCTTCCTCGACGACTTCCGCGCGCGACCGCTTCTGCACATGGATCGGCGCCTCGATCACGTTCTCGATCACCGTCTTGTGGGACCACAGGTTGAAGCTCTGGAAG
>DASUPM010000390.1:0-3236 GCA_036281095.1 Pseudorhizobium sp. | reverse complement strand
GGGTGGGGCCAAAAGCACCGCTGGCGCTCAGGCGTTCAGCACCCGCCCATAGGCGTCGAGGACGCTTTCCTTCATCGATTCCGAAATGGTCGGATGCGGGAAGATCGTGTGCATCAGGTCTTCCTCGGTGGTCTCGAGGTTCATGGCGACGACGAAGCCCTGAATGAGTTCGGTGACTTCCGCGCCGACCATGTGGGCGCCGAGAAGCTCCCCCGTCTTCTTGTCGAAGATCGTCTTGACCATGCCCTGGTCCTCGCCGAGCGCCACGGCCTTGCCGTTCGCTGCAAAGGAGAAGCGGCCGACGCGGATATCGCGGCCCTGTTCCTTCGCCTTGGCTTCGGTCAGGCCGACGGAGGCGACCTGCGGGTTGCAATAGGTGCAGCCCGGGATCTTGCCCTTGTCGGTGGCGTGAACATTCGGCAGGCCGGCGATCTTTTCGACACAGACGACGGCCTCATGCTCGGCCTTGTGGGCGAGCAGCGGACCACCGGCGACGTCGCCGATGGCATAGATGCCGTTGACGTTGGTCTTGCCGTAGCCGTCGATGACGATGAAGCCGCGATCGGTCTTCACGCCCGCCGCCTCAAGGCCGATGTTCTCGATATTGGCCTGAACGCCGACGGCGGAGATCATCCGGTCGGCCGTGATCTTCTCCACCGAGCCGTCCTTCTTCTCGACGGTGGCGGTGATCGAGTTCGCGCCCTTCTCCACCTTGGCGACCTTGGCCTCCAGGTGGATCTTGATGCCCTGCTTTTCGAACTGCTTCTTCGCGAAGGCGGAGATTTCCGCGTCCTCGACCGGCATGACCTGGCTCATGATTTCGACGACGGTAACATCGACGCCCATGGTGCGGTAGAAGCTGGCAAATTCGATGCCGATCGCGCCCGAGCCCATGACGAGCAGCGACTTCGGCAGTTCTTCCGGTTTCATCGCCTCGAAATAGGTCCAGATCAGCTTGCCGTCCGGCTCGATGCCCGGCAGCGCGCGCGGACGTGCGCCGGTGGCGACGATGATGTGCTTGGCGGTATAGGTACCCTCGCCCAGCGTGTTCTTCGGAACCGGACCCTGCGGCTGCACGATCGGCTTAGACATCTTGCCGACGACGATTTCTCCGGGCTTGGTGATCTTCGCCTCGCCCCAGATGATGTCGATCTTGTTCTTCTTGAACAGGAAGCCGACACCGTTGTTCATGCGGGCCGCAATGCCGCGTGAGCGGGCGACAATCGCCTTGACGTCCGGCTTGATCGAGCCTTCCAGCGTCAACCCGTAGTCCTTGGCGTGTGTCGCGGTGTGCATGACATCGGCGGTGCGCAGCAATGCCTTGGTCGGGATGCAGCCCCAGTTGGAGCAGATGCCTGCGAGGTGTTCGCGCTCGACGACGGCGACCTTCATGCCGAGCTGGGCTGCGCGGATGGCCGCGATATAGCCGCCGGGGCCGGAGCCGATGACGATGACGTCGTAGGATTGAGCCATTTGCTTTCCTGCCTTTCAACGGGCGGCGATTGACGCCTGACCCTGGTAACGAATGTCTAGAGCCCGAGCATCACCCGGACGATGGGCTCCAGCCCCCGCCCGATGGCCCGAGTATGTTCCGCCGTCAGATGCACGCCATCGACCGGGCTCGTCTCCGCCACCGATGCCGCATCATAGAAGCCGCAGCCGAGCTCGTCGGCAAGGTCGCGGTAGAGAGACGCCAGCATGCGGGATTGCTCCACACCGCCGGCGAAGATCGCCGCGAATACCGGATCACCCGTATCGCGAAGCGGCGGCGGAGAAACGATCAGGACGTCCGGCGTGTCGTAATCGAACGACCACTCGTGGTGACGGATCAGCCCGACCAGCCGCTGGATGCCCTGGCGTGCCGCGATCGCCGTGCCGGCGATTGCCGGCTTCATGTCGTTGGTGCCGAGCATGATGACGACGAGGTCGATCGGCATGTGGGTGTGAAGCACGGTCGGAAGGTTCTTCACCCCGTTGCGGTCGCAGTCGGCCAGATGATCGTCGTAGCCGGTCGTGCGGCCGTTCAGACCTTCGGCGATGATGTTCACCCCGGGACCGAGAGCCGCGGCAAGAACGCTCGGCCAGCGGTCCTCGAAGGGATGCCGGCCGGGCCCTTCGGGATCATAGCCCCAGGTGAGCGAGTCGCCGAAGCAGAGAACGGTTTTCATACGCGCACGTCCTGTTCCCCTCCCCCTTGCGGAGCGGGGCTAGGGGTGGGGGTGGCCAACGGGGCAGCAAGAGCCCCACCAATTTTCCTCAGCACCAGCGGCATATCCAACATCACGTCCCTGTTTGAGAACCGCATCACGCGAAAATCCTGATCTCTCAGATAGGCATCGCGTTCTGCATCGCGAAGGCGCTGTTCCGGATCGTCGTGAACTTTTCCATCGACCTCGACAATCAGGCGCCGAGTAAGACAGACAAAGTCACCAACATACGGACCGATCGCCATCTGCCGGCGGAAATGCGTGCCGGGGATCCCTGGCAACTCGCGTCGGAGCGCCGTCCAGAGGCGGCGTTCCGCGTCGGTCATCGTCTTGCGCAGGCGCGGGGCATTTCGAGCCGCGGCGGCGCTGGCTGGGTTTGGCTTTTCTCGATTCCACGCCATCCAACACACCTCCGGTCGATAGACCCCAACCCGTCCGCTGACGCGGACACCCTCCCCGCAAGGGGGAGGGAAAGACTGCTACACCAGCATCGCCATCGGGTTTTCGATGTAGCGCTTGAAGGCGGAAGCGAGTTCCGCGCCGAGCGCGCCGTCGATGACGCGGTGGTCGAAGGCAAAGGTCGCGGTCATCACCGTGCCTACCTTGATCTCGCCGTTCTTCACGACCGGCTTCTCGACGCCGGCGCCGATCGAGACGATCGAGGCCTGCGGCAGGTTGATGATCGAGGTGAAGTTGGAGACGCCGAACATGCCGAGGTTGGAAACCGACGTGGTGCCGCCCTGGTATTCCTCCGGCTTCAGCTTCTTGTCGCGGGCGCGCCGGGCGAGATCCTTCACCTCGTTGGAGATGGCCGACAGCGTCTTTTCCTCGGCGCGCCGCACGATCGGCGTGATCAGGCCGCCGGGGATGGAGACGGCGACGCCGACATCGGCATGCTTGTGCTTCAACATTCCGCCTTCGGTCCACGATGCATTGGCGTCGGGCACTTCCATCAGCGCCATCGCCATCGCCTTGATGATCAGGTCGTTGACCGACAGCTTGTAGGCGGGAGCTTCGCCCTTGTCGGTC
>DASUPM010000389.1:0-2637 GCA_036281095.1 Pseudorhizobium sp. | reverse complement strand
CTGCAGGTGATCTGAACGCAGAACGCAACATCGTTTCAGAGAAGAGCCGATATCGTTAAAGAGAAATGGCCGCCCGGAAGGCGGCCATTTCTCTTCATACCAGGCTGACCCGGCCTCTAGCCGTTGAAACGGCCGGCCGCGTGCGCGAGCATGGTGTAGACCTTGCCGGTATCCGATGTCAGGTAGCTCTGGGTGACCGTCTTGTCCCGGTCGGTGCGGGCCACATCGCTCAGAAGCTTCTCGAAATCGGCGATATACCGATCCACGGCCGTGCGGAATTCCGGCTCACGCTCGTACTTCCGCTTGATCTCTTCGAAGGTCTGCTGACCCTTCAGTGTGTAGAGGCGGCGCGTGAAGACGTCGCGTTCGCCCCGCTGATAGCGCCGCCACAGATCCACGGATGCGTCGTGATCGATCGCGCGGGCAATGTCCACGGAAAGGGAATTGAGCGATTCGACCATGTGGCGCGGATTGCGCGTGTCGCCGTTGCCGCGGGGTGCCGGTTGTTCCGGCTGGCGTGGTGCCTGGCGGACCTCCGCCGACTGTTCGCGGGATGCGCCGCGCAGGAGGTCGGTGATCCACCCGCCTTCGCCGGGACGCGCGGCCGGTTCTGCCGGACGCGTCGGCGTTGCCTGTGCGGGAAGGTCCATGTTCAACGAACCGCGCAGGCCGGAAGAAAGCGCCTCGGGGCGCGGCGCGGGCGGCTGCGGCAGTGCAGCCGTCTGGACAGGTCGCGAGACGACGGGGGCCGCAGCGGCTGTAGGTGCCGCGCTGCGTGCCGGCGCCGGCTGCGAGACCTCGAGCTGCTGTGCCGAACGGCCGACGATCTGCGAGAGATCCTGCAGCGCCTTGATCTGCTCCGAGACCGCCCGCCGCATGGCGGCCGCGCTTTCCTTTGCTTCCTCCGGAAGATCGAAGGCGCCGCGTTTCAGCTCGGAGCGGGTGCTGTCGAGTTCCTCGCGGATCTCGTTCGCGGACCGCCGGATCTCTTCCGTCGCGCCGGCGAAGCGGCCGACAGCCTCTTCCACGGACTGCCGCAATGCCTCGCGAAGGTGGGTCGCGGCGCCGTCGGACCGGCTGGCGGCCTCCGAAAGCATCCTTTCCACGTCCGTCAGCGAGCCTTCGACACTGCCGCGGATCCGCTCGGACAGCCCCTTCGCGCGGTTCTCCGCATTCGACATGGTGGCGTCGATCGTGCGGTTTGCTTCTTCGCCGGCACCGAGGAGTGCCTCCCGCACCGCCTGGGCCGTGAGATCTGCCCGCTGCTGGGTCTCGCCGAGCGTACGGCCGACCTCGGCAAAGGCGCCATGCAGGCTTTCCCGCAGATGCGCGGCCACCTGCGAGGAGCGGTCGCCGGCACGCTCGAATGCGCCTTCGACCAAGGTGTTCAGGCTGCGCATCGTTGCCTCGATCTCCTCGGACTGCTTGACGAGCCCGATGGAAAGGTCGCGGAGAGCGTTCTGGCGCTCGCCGAGCGTGTTGGCGAGGTTCGACTGGGCAGCACCCAGGAGCTCCGATGCCTGGGCCAGCACCTTCGAATGCTCGTCGAACCGTCCGACGATGCCGCCCACCTGACCGAGCGTCTGGCCGGAGATGTTGGCGAGGCGCTCGATGTTGTTTTCCAGGAGCCTGCTCGAGCCGGAAACCATATCGACGGCGCGGGTCGCGGAATCCTGGAAGCGGCTCGCGGTGGTGTCGAGGGTCTGGTCGATCCCGGCAAGCCGGGCAGCCGCCTCATCGGCGGCCGAGGTGATGTTCTGCGTCGCACGCTCCACCATCTGCGCGATGCCGGAATTGCTTTCCGCCAGCCGCTCGATGAGGGCGCCGACATTGCCGGTGAGGCCCCGTTCCACAGCCATGATGGCTCCGGCGGTGCTTTCGGCGCGCTGGGCGAGGGCAGCGATCGCATCATTGGTGCGCGAGGCGATCGCATCGACGAGAGCGGTATTCTCGTTGCGGATGCGGCCCGTGCTCTCGCTGGCTGCCGCAGCGATGCGGTCGGTGCTTTCCTGCGCGGCGGCGGCGATCTGCTCCGCCGCGGCGCGGCTTGCCTCGGCATAGACGTCGATCACCGGCTTTGCCTGCTCGTCGATCAGGCGCGACAGTTCGGTGGTGCGGCTTGCCAGCATGGAGTTGAGATCACGGGCGCGGCTGTCGAGCGCCGAGCGGATAGCGTCTCCACGCGCTGCAAGCGCCTTGTCCACCGCGTCCATGGCCGTCTGCAGTTCGCCGGCCGTTTCGCTGAGGGTGCCGCGAAGCGAGCCCCCGCGTGCTTCGAGGGCCTGCTCCGCTTCGCCGAGAGCCTCGGAGATCGCGGCGACCTGTCGTTTCACGAGGGAATCGGCTTCCGCCACCTTGTGGACGATCGCATTGCCGGCTTCCGAGAACGCCTGCGCGACCGTCGCGGCCTGACCGGCGAGGCGGTTCTGCGTCTCGGAAATACGGGCGACGATCTCGCTCGACCGCTCCTCGATGGAGCGGGTGAATTCGGCGTTGCGGTTGCTCAGCTCGTCGGTGAATTCCGCGCCGGCGCGTGTCAGCATCTCGGCGGAGCGGCTTGCTTCGCTGCCCATGCCCTCGGCGGCTGCCGTGACGGATTCGCGAAGCGCGGCGGCCAGTCCGGACGCATTGCCTTCG
>DASUPM010000388.1:0-2665 GCA_036281095.1 Pseudorhizobium sp. | reverse complement strand
CTGTCGCCTTATCTGCGCGACACGGCGGCCATTTCGCCGGGGCTTCTGGCCACCGCACTCTCGGAGCCGCTGGAACCGGCGCTGGATCGGCTGACACGGGATGCGCGGAATTGCTGGAAGCCGGTCGAGGGACGAACGCCCTCGGAGAACGAGGTGATGACCTCGCTGAGGACGGCGAAACGCAGCCTTGCGTTTCTCGTGGCGCTCGCCGACCTCGGCCGAATCTTTTCCGCCCGCGATACCGCAGGATACCTCAGCGAATTCGCTGACGCGGCGGTTGCCGCCGCAATCGACCATCTGCTGCTGAGCGGGCATGACGGGGGCAAGCTCAGGCTCAGGGACACCACCCGGCCGAGCAAAGGTTCCGGGCTCATCGTGCTCGGCATGGGCAAGCTCGGCGGGAGGGAGCTCAACTACTCCTCCGACATCGACATCGTGGTGTTCTTCCATCCGGAGAGCGGCGTCCTGCCGGACCCGATCGACGGCAGCGAGATCTACGGCCGCATGATGCGCCGTCTGGTGCGCATGCTGCAAGAGCGGACCGCCGACGGCTATGTCTTCCGCACGGACCTGAGGCTGCGTCCCGATCCGGGCTCCACGCCACTCGCCGTGCCGGTCGAGGCGGGGCTGCTGTACTACGAGAGCCGTGGCCAGAACTGGGAGCGGGCGGCCTTCATCAAGGCGCGGGCCATGGCCGGCGACATCGCGGCGGGCGAGGATTTCCTGCGCCAGCTCGTTCCCTTCGTCTTTCGCAAATATCTCGACTACGCGGCGATCGCCGACATCCATTCGATCAAGCGGCAGATCCACGTCCACAAGGGCCACGGCGCGATCGCGGTCAAGGGCCACGACGTGAAGCTCGGGCGCGGCGGCATTCGCGAGATCGAGTTCTTCGCGCAGACCCAGCAGTTGATTGCCGGGGGCCGGATGCCGCCGCTCAGGACCCGCGAGACGGAGGCGGCGCTGAAGGCGCTTGCGGAGGCGAACTGGATCACCGGCGAGATTGCCGGCGAACTGACCGAGGCCTACTGGTTCCTGCGCGATGTGGAGCACCGGATCCAGATGGTGCGCGACGAGCAGACGCACAACCTGCCGGATACGGAGGCGGAGCTCAAACGCATCGCCTTCATGCTCGGTTATCCGGATACGGCTGCCTTTTCCGAGAAGCTGGAGGACACCTTCCGCACGGTGGAAAAACGCTATGCGCGCCTGTTCGAGCAGGAGGCAAAACTGTCGGGCGTCGCGGGAAATCTCGTCTTCACCGGACAGCAGGACGATCCGGAAACGCTGAAGACGCTCGCCTCGCTGGGCTTCGAGCGCCCGAGCGACATCTCCCGCGTCATCCGCACCTGGCACTACGGCCGCTACAGGGCAACCCAGTCGGTCGAGGCGCGCGAGCGGCTGACGGAACTGATGCCGGATCTGCTGAAGGCCTTCGGCGGAAGCAGCCGCGCCGACGAGGCGCTGTTGCGTTTCGACGGATTCCTGTCGGGACTTCCCTCGGGCATCCAGCTTTTCTCCCTTCTCGGCAGCAATCCCGGCCTCCTGTCGCTGATCGTCGGCGTCATGTCTTCGGCGCCGCGGCTGGCGGATATCATTTCGTCGCGTCCGCACGTCTTCGACGGGCTGCTGGACCCGGCACTGATGGCAGAATTGCCGACGCGCGACTACCTGTCGGAACGCCTTCGGACATTCCTGGCGCCGGCCCGGCATTACGAGGACGTGCTGGATCGGCTGCGCATCTTCGCTGCCGAGCAACGCTTCCTGATCGGCATCCGCCTTTTGACCGGAGCGATCGGCGGTACGGTGGCCGGCCGCGCCTTCACCGACCTCGCCGATCTCCTGATGGAGCAGGCGCTCGCCGCGGTGGAGCGGTAAATCGTCAGCGCCCACGGACGCTATCCCGGCGGGCGCGTCGCGCTGATGGGCATGGGCAAGCTCGGCAGCTACGAGTTGACCGCCGCCTCCGACGTCGATCTCATCCTGCTGTACGAGTACGACGGCGAGGCTGCCGAATCCGAAGGGCCGAAACCGCTCGATGCCATTCGCTACTACACGCGCCTGACCCAGCGGCTGATCGCCTCGCTTTCCGCGCCCACGGCAGAGGGGATATTGTTCGAGGTGGACATGCGGCTGCGGCCATCGGGGAACAAGGGGCCGGTCGCAACCCGCCTCAGGGCGTTTCGCAAGTATCAGCAGGAAGAGGCCTGGACGTGGGAGCACATGGCGCTGACGCGCGCCCGCATGGTGGCCGGCGACCAGACGCTGATGGACGAGGCCGATGCGGTTGTGGCGGACATCCTCTCGAAGGCTCGCGAGCAGGGAAAGATCGCGGCGGACGTTCGGGAGATGCGCGACCTGATCGAAGAGGAGAAGCCGCCGCGCGACATCTGGGATCTCAAGCTGATCCCCGGCGGCCTGATCGACATCGAATTCATCGCGCAGTACCTGCGGCTGGTGGCACCGGCGCGGGGCCTGCCGATCGACACCCGCGGCATGAGCACGGCCGCGGCGCTGAAGGCGCTGGGCGAGGACCTGATGGCACCCGGCGACCTCGACACGGTGCTCGAGGCGCTGCGGCTCTTCACCGAACTTTCGCAGATCATCCGGCTCTGCATCGACGGACCATTCGATCCGAAGGAGGCGCCCGCCGGTCTGGTCGAGC
>DASUPM010000387.1:0-2939 GCA_036281095.1 Pseudorhizobium sp. | reverse complement strand
CCTGTGTGCCGGTGCCGCGGATGTCCGGCGTACGCGTCGCCGGATCGGCGAGAGCGGCATCGATCCCCGCCTTCATGATCCGGGACATCTGAAGCGCCGCTTCGATCTTGTGGTGGTGGCCCATCCAGTCGAACAGCATGCGGGTCGACTCGATCATCGCGAAGGGATTGGCGATGCCCTTGCCGGCGATGTCCGGTGCCGATCCGTGCGTCGCCTGCGCCATTGCGATCGAGCCGCGGCCGATGCACAGACCTGGCGCCATCCCGAGACCGCCCACCAGACCGGCCGCCTCGTCGGTCAGGATGTCGCCGAACATGTTTGTGGTGACGATTGTGTCGAAGCTCTGCGGGTCCCTGACCAGCCGCATCGCCATGGTATCGACGATGACCTCGTTCACCTCGACGTCCGGGAAATCCTTCGCGACCTGATAGCAGGCATCGACGAACATGCCGCATCCCAGCTTGTAGACGGTGTTCTTGTGGACGAGCGTAAGCTTCTTGCGGCGCGAGCGGGCGATCTCGAAAGCCGCCCGTGCGACCTTGGAAGAACCTTCGACCGTGATCACCCGTACCGAGATGGTGACGTCATGGGTCGGCCGGAACTCGCCCGATCCCATCACCACGTTGCGGTCCGGCTGGAAGCCTTCGTTGTTTTCCCGCACGATTACCATGTCGACATTGTCGTGCAGGCAGCCGATGCCGGGGAACGACCGGGTCGGCCGGACATTGGCGAACAGGTCGAAGCGCTTGCGGAGGATCGGATGCGGATTGATCGCCTCCGGGACCTTCGGGTATTCGCGGTGGCCGATCGGCCCAAGGATGAAGCCGTCCAGTCCCCCGAGCGTTTCGAGGGTGCCTTCGGGCATCGTATGTCCATGCGTCTCCAGCGCGCGCCGGCCGATCGGCACCTCGAGCCAGTCGATTGCCATGCCGCTTGCCGCCGCCGCGGCCTTCGCGATCTTGACGGATGCGGGAACCACTTCGTGGCCGATGTCGTCGCCTTCGAGAATTCCGATCCTCAGCGAGGATTTCTTCTGCATCTGGTTCATTCTGCTGCCGTCCTTTTCGAAGCCGAGCCTGGAACGCTGGCGCGCGCGACCGCACCGGCATCCGTGAGTTCCTCGAGTGACCATGAGGTCTTCAGGAGATTTGCCGTGACGTCCTCGCCCACGACCAGGGCAGATTGGACGGTAAACTTGTGGTCGATCTGCGCATCCGTCAGCGGCACCTCCATCGAGCCGAGCGCCCGCTCGACATGCTTGGAAACGGTGGTGCCGTCCTCGAAGGTGACGAGAATATCGACGGAAGCTTCGTGGCAGTTCCTGTCGGCTGTCGCCTTCGTCCTGTCGCGCAGCGCGATGATCTCCGGGTCCCTGACCATTTCATCGGTAAAGGCGGTCGGGGCACCATCGCCTTTGAGAAGCGCTGCCGCAGCCGAGTGATAGACCGAAAACTTTCCTTCGAGCCCCGTCTGCGGGTTCGTCTTGCCGGTCAGTTCGAGCACCAGAGGATGCGCCGTCAGTTGAACCGAGCGAATCTGGCGGATATTCTCCTCGCCGAGTTCCTCGCGCAACTGGATGCAGCCGTCGATCGTCGGATGGATGACGATGCCGCAGGCGAAGGGCTTGTAGCTGTTCAGTGCCGATTCCCAACGCGTCCCGAGACCATCCACGATTTCCGAATAGTCCTGCTTGTCGGACATGACGTTTGCGAAACCGCGCGGCGCCTCGATCGCCCGCTCCGAACTGTCGTAATTGGCTTCCGCCAGGAGAGCGGAGAACATCCCGTTCTGGGCGGCCCGTCCCGGATGGAAACTCTTCGTCATGGTGCCGAACATGTCTCGCAGGCCGGAGGACTGGGTGGCCGCAAGGCCGAACGCCCAGCGCATCTGCTGCGGGTTCAGGCCGATGACCTTGCCCACCGCCGCAGCCGCCCCGAAGACACCCGCTGTGCCGGTGATGTGCCAGCCCCGGTCGTAGTGATGGGGATAGACTGCGTTGCCGATGCGGCACTCCACCTCGATGCCGAGGATCAGGGCGGTCAGAAGGTCGTAACCGGAAACCGGGCGTATCTCTGCCAGTGCCAGCAGGGCGGAGGCGACAGGGCCTGCCGGATGGATGATCGTCTTCAGATGCGTGTCGTCGTAATCCAGGACGTGGGAGGTGATGCCGTTCAGCAGGGCGGCGTGCAGCGCGTCCAGCTTTTCGGTGCGGCCGAGGACCGTCGAAGCGGGCTTTCCGGAAAACGGCAGGACGGCAGCAAGGGCCCGATCAGTCGTTTCGTGGCTTGCGCCGCCGACTGCGCAGCCCACCCAGTTCACGAAGGTCCGCAATCCCTCGCGACGGACCTCCGGAGCGATGTCGCTGCCCTTGAGGTTGACGACCCAGTCCGCCAGGATCTGGGTGACCTTCGGCGTCCCTGGCGCGGTTTCCTGGTGTATGCTCATTCTTTATGCTCCTTGCAAAGTCATAGAAGACCGCGGGCGATGCCGCCGTCGACGTTGATGGTTTGGCCCGTGACGTAGCTGGCTCTCGGGCTTGCGAGCCAGACAACCATCATCGCGACCTCCTCGGGGGTCGCGAACCGGCCAAGCGGGATGTCTTTCGAGAATTCCTCCAGCACCTGCGCCTGTGACCGGTTCTGGTCGCGGGCCATCTGGTCCGCCCGCTTCGTCCAGAGCGGCGTCAGCGTCCGTCCGGGTGCGACGCAATTGATGCGGATGTTTCGGTCGGCAAGTTCCGAGGCGAGCGTCTTCGTCAGCCCGAGGAGGCCGGCCTTGTGGACGTTTGATACGATCTGGTGCTGGTAGGGCATCTTGGATGCGGCCGCTCCCAGGGTCACGATGGCCGGGTTAGTCCCTTTCTCCAGGGCCGGCAGAAGCGCGCGGATTGCCCGGACGGTAGACAGGATGTTGAAGGTGTAGTTGTTGATCAAGTCGTC
>DASUPM010000386.1:0-2001 GCA_036281095.1 Pseudorhizobium sp. | reverse complement strand
CAGAACGCTATTGGGCACATCCAGCCCGACGGCATATCCCGTCCGGCCCGGCGCGCTCGGATAGTCCGGCAACAGGATGACGATCTTCCGCTCCGCGCGCGGGGCCTGCTTCAGCCGGAGGAAGGCGGATATCCGTTCCGCGACCTGCTCGACCCGGTCGGGTTCCGGCCTGTTGACAAGAGCGGCCGAATGGTCGCCGGCCTTGAAGGAAATCGCGCCGGCAAGAATTCGCCCGTCGAGTTCCGGCAGGACGACATGCATGGCGAGGTCGGCGGGATTGAGCCCGCGCCGGCCCTCTGCCCATCCCTCGCGCCGGGTCGTTGCGACAACGACCTGGAACACCGGCACACCGGTACGGTCGAATATCGTATCCCCGTTGCCGTCTGTTGCGCTGGCAAAGGCAGTGGTGGCGATGATCGCGGGCGGCTGCAGGTCGTTGATGGCCTCTTCGACAAAGGCCATGGCATCCGCATCCTTCAGGCCGCTGACAAAGATCGGCAATGGCGCAAAGCCGCGTTCTTCCAGCGCCTCATATAACGCGTCGATCGGCGCTGCGTCGTTGGCGAGGAGCATGGAGCGGTAAAACAGGACCGGCAGGCGGGGCGCATCGGCAGAAAAACCGGCAAGGAGTTCCGGAGCCGGAACCATGCCATGGCTCGGCTTGTAGAAGCCCGCTTTCGGCATCGGTGCCGCCCGCGGCAGGATGTCCGCGCCTCCTTCGGCAAGGGCAGCGAGAAACCTGGCCAGAAGCTGCATGTTGACGGGGCCGCCTTCTCGGAAGCAGGCGAGAATTCCAGCCAGCGCATCCTCCGAAACCGTGGAGGCCGCGGCCAGCCGTTCGTCGCGCATACTGCACTCACCGGGCAGCATCGCGAGCGCCATTCCCTCGCGCTTCGCCAGCCGCGACAGTTCCTCAACGCCATAGGCCCAGCGATCGTAGCCGCCGAGAATGCGCACCAGGATGACCTTGGCCTTTGCTGCCGTCTTATCCACCCACAGGTCGATGGACATCGGATGGCGCAGGTCGGAGAGATTGGTGAGGCACAGACTCGTGCTGCCCTCGCCCCAGCCTGCGGCAATGCCGTTCAGGTCGCTGCCGGAAAAGGACAGCACCACCACATCGGCCGGCGACTGGTTTAGGTCGGCCGGTTCGATCAGGTCGTCAAGCGACGACGATGTGGTGGCGAGTATGTGCATTCCAATGCGCCCTAAGCGGCCAACATCCTTTCGATCGCCGCGGGATCGATACCCTTTTCACCGATCACGACGAGGCGGCTCCGGCGCGCTTCACCGGGCGCCCAGGCGCGGTCGAAATAGTGGTTCACGCGCGATCCTACCGCCTGCACCTGCAGCCGCATCGGCTTGTTCGCGACGTCCACAAAGCCTTTTATCCGCAAGACATTCTCCGCCTCGGCGGCAGCGGAAATGCGTGCGGCCAAGGTCTCAGCATCGGTCACCGCCGGCAATTCGATGACGAAGCTGTCGAAATCGTCGTGATCGTGGTCCAGTTCGTCGTCGTGATGGGTCTTGCGGTTGTCGATGTCATCCTCGACAGCAAGGCCGAGGCCGATCAGCACGGCCGGATCGACCGCGCCATTGGCGGCGGGCACGATCTTCACCGCACGGGGGAGATGCGCCGCGACGCGGTCCTTGGCTGCCGCGAACGCAGCGGAATCCAGGAGATCGGCCTTGGTGAGTACGATCATATCGGCGCAGGCGACCTGATCCTCGAACACCTCCTCGACCGGGTCGTCGTGGTCGATGGAGCCGTCCGCCTGCCGCTGGGCCTCCAATGCCTCGTGATCGTCCGCGACCCGGCCCTCGGCCAAGGCTACGCCGTCCACTACGGCGACCACGCCGTCCACCGTCACCCTCGCCTTCACGGCCGGCCACTGAAATGCCTGGACGAGCGGCTTCGGCAGTGCAAGCCCCGACGTCTCGATCAGGATGTGATCGACGCGCGGTTCGTGCGACAGGATCTGGTCGATCGCCGGTACGAAA
>DASUPM010000385.1:0-7565 GCA_036281095.1 Pseudorhizobium sp. | reverse complement strand
AGCGGCACCGCATCGTCGCGATCGACGACCGTCGGCGGGGTCGTCATCACCGGCATGGCGTCGCGTATGGTGCCGACCGCCTGGAAAATCTGATGGCAGATCTGCAGGAAGCCGCGGGCATTGCCCTGCAGGCGCTGTGTCACGTAGAGCGCCGCGACGAATTCGCCGGTGGTGACGAAGCCGTCTATCAGGCCCCGGAAGGCGATGCCGAAGACGCCGAGCCACATCAGCACGTTCAGCGTGATGATGGCCGTATCGACAGTCAGGTAGACCCGCCGCTCCCATTGCTGGGTCGCGATCGACTCGCCCAGGATGCCGCGGAGCGTGCCGGCCTCGCCGTCTTCGGCGGAGAACAGCTTCACCATGTGGATGTTGCTGTAGAGGTCGGTCATCGCGCCGACCACGCGGCTTCTCTGCTTCGCGGAACGTCGGCCCCGCTCGGCAAACAGCGGCGCGGTCTTTACCCCGATGGCGGCGTTGGCGAGGATCCACAGGACGACCGGGATCGCCAGCGGCCAGGCAAGCGCCGCCAGCAGCACGAGAGAGCCGACGAACTGCACGAGGAAGTTGGGCACGGTATAGAAGGCGATCGTCACCTGCTGCTGGACGGCAGATGCCACCTGGGAGAGCCGCGATGCCACCTGTCCGGCAAAGATGTCGTGGAAGAAGGAAAGGTCCTGCCGCTCCACCGCCTTGTGCCCCTGCCACTGGATCGCGGCCGGCATGCAGACGGTGACGGATTGCGAGGTGAGCGTGTTGCAAAGGAAGATCAGGAGCGGCAGGACCGGAAAGGTCAGCACCACGAGCAGCGCGAGAAAAGGCCAGTCCTCCTGCAGGAAGACGGCTGCCCCTTTGCCGCTGACGCCATCGACGATCACCGACATCCCCCACAGCAGCACGAGGTTGACGACCTCGACCAGCATGGCGAAGAGAGCGACGACGCCGAGGATGCCGCGGAACATCCGGGCAAAATGCATGAGCACGGCGAACGGCCCGCGCGCCGGGAGCGGCGAATAGGGGATGTCGAGCGGCCGGATCAACTGCTCGAACGGGCGGTAGATGGCGTCTGATACAGGCATCGAATCCCCGCGGGCTGAGGAAGGATGCGGGCGAGTAGACACCAGGGAAAGGCGGATGAAAACCCGGCCGATCTTGGGGAATGGAGCAGGGCGCGGGATGCTGGCGAAGGCGGATGTCGGATAGTCTTTCCGTCCCTCGTCTTCAGGGAAGGCAGGAAAATCATGGGAGAAGACCGATGACCATTACGATCACCGCCTTCGAACGGTCGCCCGACGGCGGCACGGGGCATGCGCGCGACATGCGCGTTCGCTGGGCGCTCGAGGAGGTGGGGCAGCCCTACGAGGTGCGTCCTCTCTCGTTCGAGGCCATGAAGGAGCCGGCGCATCTCGCCCTTAATCCCTTCGGGCAGATCCCGACCTTCGAGGACGACGATCTCGCCCTGTTCGAAACCGGCGCGATCGTCCTCCACATCGCGGAGCATCATGCCGGCCTGCTGCCGGACGATGCGAACGCCCGGGCGCGGGCGGTCGTGTGGATGTTTTCTGCCCTCAACTCCGTGGAACCGCCGATCGTCGAGCGCGAGCAGGCGCCTTACGCCGAGCGCAACGAGCCCTGGTACGGCGAGGGCCGGCTGTCCTTCCTCGACGGCCGCGTCCGTACCCGGCTGAACCAGTTGTCCGCCCGGCTGGGGAGCGCAGACTGGCTCGACGGTGCGTTCAGCGCCGGCGACCTGCTGATGGTGACGGTCCTGCGCCGGCTGGAAGGAATAGGACTGCTGGAGGAATATCGCAACCTCTCCGCCTATGTCGCCCGCGGCGAGGCTCGGCCCGCCTACCGGCGCGCCTACGAGGCTCAGCGGGCGGCCTTCGCGGCCGCATCGGCGGGATGATCCGGGCTTCGGCTCCATCCCCGCGGAACGAGCTACTTAGGGCGGCGGCGCCTTTCGTCTTGCTTGACACACCCGGACGGCGGAAGCAGAATGCCCGCCATGGGGTTGCGATCACCCCACGAGGCCACGGCCGAAGAATCGCGTCCTTCAACCCGAGACACCGGAGGGACGTGCTATGCCGGCATTCCTTGAGATCGCTTCCGAAAAACTTGCCCGGATCGTCGGCACGCCCGACATGCCGACCATCATCGACGTTCGCGTCGAGGAGGATTTCGCGCTCGATCCCCGACTCGTTCCCGGCTCGATCCGCCGGGACTATCGCCGCGTGATGGACTGGGGGCCGGACACGAGCGGGCCGGCCATCCTCCTCTGCCGGAAGGGGCAGAAACTCAGCCACGGGGTCGCGGCGCATCTTCGCGCCATGGGCAAGGAGGCGGAGGTGCTGCAGGGCGGCCTGGAGGCCTGGCGCGAGGCAGGGGGCATGCTGGTGCATGAGGCGAAGATCCCGCCGCGCGACGCCTCCGGCCGCACCGTCTGGGTCACGCGATCCCGTCCGAAGATCGACCGTATCGCCTGTCCCTGGCTCATCCGCCGCTTCATCGATCCCTCTGCCGTCTTCCTCTTCGTCCCTGCCGGCGAGGTGCCGCTCGTGGCGGAGCGCTTCGGAGCCACCCCGTTCGATGTCGAGGATGTGTTCTGGAGCCATCGCGACGAACTCTGCACCTTCGACGTCATGATCGAGGAATTCGGTCTTGGAAGCGAGCCGCTCCTTCACCTTGCCACCGTCGTGCGGGGCGCGGATACCGCCCGGCCGGATCTTGCTCCCGAAGTGCCCGGACTGCTGGCCGTCTCGCTCGGCCTTTCCCGCATGTTCAACGACGATCTCAAGCAGCTTGAGGCAGGTTTGACGCTCTACGATGCCCTTTACCGTTGGTGCCGCGACGCAACGAAGGAGACCCACAATTGGCCGAATCCGAGACAGGGGCAGCGGGCATGACCGATTTTGCCAAGAGCGCCGTTGCCGACGTCCCTCAAGCGAAGGGACACCTCGTTCCCCTGTCCGAGGCGGTAAAGGTCTGGGCGAGGGTCGCGGCCTTGAGCTTCGGCGGGCCGGCGGGGCAGATCGCCGTCATGCACCGAATTCTCGTCGACGAGAAGAAGTGGGTGGGGGAGCATCGTTTCCTTCATGCATTGAACTACTGCATGATCCTGCCGGGGCCCGAGGCCCAGCAACTGGCGATCTATATCGGCTGGCTGCTCAACAGGACGCTGGGAGGCCTGATCGCCGGCATTCTCTTCGTCCTCCCGGGGTTTTTCTCGATCCTGGCGCTGAGCTACGTCTATGTGCTGTTCGGCGCCGTCACCTTCGTCGAAGGAATGTTCTTCGGCCTGAAATGCGCGGTGCTGGCCGTCGTGGTGCAGGCCGTCTTCAGGATCGGCAGCCGGACGCTCAAGAACGGGGCGATGATCGGGATCGCGGCGGCCGCCTTCATCGCGATCTTCCTCCTTCGCCTGCCGTTTCCGCTCATCATCCTTGGCGCGGGGCTGATCGGCTTCTTCGCCGGCCGCGGCGGCCTTGCGGCATTCGCCATCGGCGGCGGGCACAAGGCCGCGCAGGGAAAGGTCCTGGAGGACCGGGATTCCGTCCTTGGCGAGGAAGTGCCACTTCATGCGCGGCCGAATCTCGCCTGGTCGCTCAGGATCTCGGGAATTCTTGCCGCGCTCTGGCTGCTCCCGGTGGTGGCGCTGCTGCTTTCGCTCGGGCCGGACCACGTGTTTTCCGAGATCGGCGTCTTCTTCAGCCAGATGGCGGTGGTGACCTTCGGCGGAGCCTATGCGGTGCTCGCCTACGTGGCGCAGGAGGCGGTCCAGCACTTCGGATGGCTGCGGCCGGGCGAGATGCTCGACGGGCTCGGAATGGCCGAGACGACACCCGGCCCGCTGATCATGGTCACCCAGTTCGTCGGCTTCCTTGCCGGCTATCGCAATGCCGGGTCCATCGATCCGCTATTGGGCGCGACGCTCGCCGCGGTTCTGACCACCTGGGTCACGTTCCTGCCCTGCTTCCTGTGGATTTTCGCCGGCGCCCCCTTCATCGAGAAGCTGCGCGGCAATGCCGCGCTGACCGGCGCGATGTCGGCGATTACCGCGGCAGTCGTCGGGGTGATCCTCAATCTCGCGATCTGGTTCGGGCTGCACGTGCTGTTCGGGGAGGTCCGGACGCTGACTATCGAGGCCTGGTCTCTGGACGTGCCGGTCATCGGCTCGGTTCTCTGGCCCTCCGTCGTCCTGACGCTGGCGGCCGCCGTGGCGATGCTTGGCTTCAGGCTCTCGGTCATCCTCACGCTGCTGGCGTCCGCCGGCCTCGGCATCGCCTATACCACGCTGATGTGAGGGCGGCCGGAGAGCGGGCGGGACCGCTTTCGGCCTGCGATCCACTCCCGCGCCGCGCAACCGCTGCCTCAGTCCAGCGGCTCGAATACCATCGAATGGCCGTTGATGCAGTACCGCAACCCGGTCGGCGGCGGGCCGTCGGGGAAGACATGGCCGAGGTGCCCGCCGCAATTGGCGCAGCGAACCTCCGTCCGCACCATGCCGAAGGCGGTGTCGCGGTGTTCCGTCACCGCATCGGGCTTCACCGGTTCGAAATAGCTCGGCCAGCCGCAGCCGGCGTCGAACTTCGTATCGGAGATGAAGAGCGGTTCATCGCAGGCGGCACAGCGGTAGAGGCCCTTTTCGGTGCTGTTCCAGTAGGGGCCGGTAAAGGCCCGCTCGGTACCATGCTCGCGCAGGATGCGGTACTGTTCCGGGGTCAGCTGCTCGCGCCATTCGGCGTCGGTCTTCTCGATGCGGGGTTTTGTCGCGTCTTGCATGGGATGTCCTCTCGTTCTCCGGGATATAGGCAGTGGATAGACCTCGGAAAAGGCTGACAACGCCGTGATTCCGCCGCAAAGGGCTTGAGAGGCCGGTTTCTTTTCCATAAGGGACGACATTCGATCCGTCCGAGGAGGAATCGGACCGCAGTGCGGCGGGGGAAGCCATGGCCGATCATCCGGCATTGACATTGTTGTGCCTGTTCCTGCCGTTCGTCGCGGCCGTGGCTGCGCCGGCAGTCGTCCGGGGCATGGGCAAGGCCGGGGCCTGGGTGCTGGCGCTCGCGCCGCTTTTCTCCTTCCTGCATTTCATGGGCTTCCTGCCCGAAGTGGCCGATGGCGGCGTGGTGACGGGCGGTTATGCCTGGGTGCCGAGCCTCAACCTGTCCTTCTCCTGGTTCCTCGACGGCCTATCGCTCACCTTCGCGCTTTTGATCACCGGCATCGGCACGCTGATCGTGCTCTATTCCGGCGGCTATATGAAGGGCCACCCGCAGCAGGGGCGCTTCCTGTCCTTCATCCTGCTCTTCATGGGCTCGATGCTGGGTCTCGTCGTCTCCGACAGCTTCCTGATGCTCTTCGTCTACTGGGAACTGACCTCGCTCACCTCCTTCCTGCTGATCGGCTTCGACCATGAGCGGGAGGCGGCGCGGCGTGCGGCGCTCCAGGCGCTGATCGTCACCGGCATCGGCGGGCTGTCCCTGCTCGCCGGGCTGATCTTCCTGTGGAACATGACCGGCGTCACGCAGCTCTCGCTGCTCGTCAATGTCGACGATATGCTGCGCCAGAGCCCGTTCTACCTTGCCGCGCTGCTGCTTGTGCTCGGTGGCGCCTTTACCAAGTCGGCGCAGTTCCCGTTCCATTTCTGGCTGCCGAACGCCATGGAAGCGCCGACGCCCGTCTCCGCCTACCTGCATTCGGCGACGATGGTGAAGGCCGGCGTCTACCTCTTGATGCGCCTGAACCCGGTGATGGGCGCAACCCCCGCCTGGGAGATCCTGCTGCCCTTCTTCGGCGGCGTCACGCTGGTTGCGGGTACGGTTCTCGCCATCCGCCAGACCGACCTCAAGCTGATGCTCGCCTACACGACCATGGCCTCGCTTGGCCTGCTGGTCATGCTGACGGGCTTCGGCGCGCCCCACGCGGTGGAGGCGGCGGTGCTCTATCTCGTCGCCCACTCGCTCTTCAAGGGCGCTCTCTTCATGGTGGCGGGGCTCGTCGATCACGAATGCGGCAGCCGCGACGTGACGCAACTGGGCGGCCTGCGCCGGGCGATGCCGATCACCTTTGCGGCGGCCCTCCTCGCGGCGCTGTCGATGGGCGGCCTGCCGCTCTTCTTCGGCTTTCTCGCCAAGGAGGAGGTCTACTACGCGCTCGCCCACGGCGACCTGCGTTCCATGCTTTTCGCCCTGGTCGCCATCTTTGGCAACGGCCTGATGTTCGCCGTCGGCTTTGCCGTCGCATTGAAGCCCTTCCTCGGTCCGTATGTGGAAACGCCGAGGCATGCCCATGAAGGTCCGCTCCTGATGTGGCTCGGTCCCGCCCTGCTGGCGGCGCTCGGCCTGTTCGGCGGCGTCTTCTCCGGCATCGCGCATCGTTTCGTTTCCACGCCGATGGCGAGCGCCGTGGCCGGCGACCTTCGGCCTGTCGAGATTTCGACCGTTCCCCATCTCGGCCTGCCGCTTCTTCTTTCGGTCGTGACGGTGGCCTTCGGGGTGCTCGTCTATCTTCGGCTCGACCGGGCGCGGGCGATGACTGCGGCCCTGCTGGCGGCGCTCGGCAGCGGTCCCGACCGCGGCTTCGACCATGTCGTGTCCGCGCTGGTGCGTCTGTCGGCGGCCGTGACGAGGATCGTCCAGCCGGGGCGGCTGGAATTCTACATCACCGCGACCTTCATCCTCCTCGCCCTGACCCTGCTGGTGCCGCCCTTCCTTTACGGCGAACTGCCGGCGATGCCGGACTGGCCGCAGGACGTCCTCTTCCACGAATGGGCCTTCTTCGCGCTGGCGCTGGTCGGCCTCTTTGCGGTGCTGCGTGCGAGCGACCGGCTGACCGCGATCGTCTCGCTCGGCATCCAGGGCTTTGCCGTCGCCGTCATCTTCCTTCTCTTCGGCGCGCCGGACCTGTCGTTCACCCAGTTTATGGTCGAGACGCTCTCGGTCGTCATCCTTGCGCTGGTGATGACCCGGCTGCGTCTGTCGCCCCGCGATCACCGCCCGCCCGGGCAGATGCTGTTCGATACGGTGATCGCCGTTGCCTGCGGTCTCGGCTTCATGCTGCTGCTCCTGAAATCCACGCAGCTGCCGTTCAATGCGCACCTGACCGAATTCTTCAACGCCTATTCCAAGATCGTCGCCCACGGCGCCAATGTCGTGAACGTCATCATCGTCGATTTCCGCGGCACGGACACGCTGGGAGAAATATCGGTGGTGATGATAACGGGCCTTGCGGTGCTCGCGCTCATCCGCGTGCGCCTGAACAATTCGCCGGCGGCAGGGGTAGAGGCGCCTGTCGAGAAGGAGCGCTCATGAACACGATCATCCTGCGCACCGTCGCGCCGCCGATCACCGCGCTCATGCTGGTCTTCTCCGTCTTCGTGCTGCTGCGCGGCCATAACGAACCGGGCGGCGGCTTCATCGGCGGGCTGATCGCCGCCTCCGCGCTGGCAATCTACGGCATCGCCCACGGCGTCCCTGCCGTTCGCCGCGCCATCCGCTTCCACCCGATGGCGATCGCCGGCTTCGGCCTGCTTCTCGCGACCCTCTCCGGCTTCGCCTCCCTCT
>DASUPM010000384.1:0-5494 GCA_036281095.1 Pseudorhizobium sp. | reverse complement strand
CGCGAAGGCTCACTGCGAGAGCCCGAAGGAGCGGATACCCTGCGCCAGTGTCTCGATACCGTCGATCGTCCGGATCGTCGGGTTCATCGACTGGGCGTCCATCAGCACGAAGCGCTCGTTCCTGACGGCGTCGAGCTGGCTGGTCACCGGGTCATTCGCCAGGAAGTCGAGCTTCACCTCGGGATTGTCGGCGGCATAGCGGCGGCGATCCATGGTGGCGATGACGATGACGGCCGGATTGGCCTCCGCAATCGTCTCCCAGCCGACCAGCGGCCACTCCTCTTCCGTGCCCACGACGTTCTTCGCGCCTAGCGTCTTCAGGATATAGGCAGGCGCGCTGTTCTTGCCAGCGATGAAGGCGTCGCCGCTCACCTCCTTGCTGGAGAACCAGAAGACCACCGGCAGGTCCTTGCCGGCCGCGCCGGCGATGGACGAGACGGCGTCCCTCTCGCGCTTCCTGAGCTCCGCCACCAGCGCCTCGCCGCGTTCCTCGACGTCGAATATCGCGGCAAGTTCGACGATCTCCTGATAGATCAGGTCCATCGTGAACAGCTCCTTGCGCACTCCGTCACCGCCATTGGCGTTCACCTTGGCGGCACAATCCGCCGGCGCCACATAGGTGTTGATCCCGAGGGCCGAAAACTGGTCACGGTTTCCGACGGAGCCCTGGGCGCCGACATGCGATTCGAATTCGGCCGCCACCAGATCGGGCTCCTGCCCGACAACGGATTCGAAGCTCGGATCGTTGTCCGCGAGCCGCGTGATCCGGCTGTTGGCCTCCGCATACTCCGCAAGGACCGGACCGACCCAGACGGCGGTGCCGGCAATGCTGTCGGCGAGACCGAGCGAGAACAGGATTTCGGTCATGCCCTGGCCGACGGAAACGACCTTCTGCGGCGCTTTCTCGAAGGTCACGTCGCGACCGCAATTGGCAATTGTCAGAGGATAGTCGGTAGCCGCAAGGACAGGCGCTGCGAGGCAGAGGGCAAATGGAAGGCTCATGCTGGCAAGGAGCTGGCGCATGGAAAAATCTCGATATGGAGGAAGGGGAACTAGCGGGTATCGCCGCAGCCGACAAATCTCAGGCAGCCGCGGGCAAGCGCCCTAGCGAGGGGGGGTCCAATCGAGACGGAGGTGGAAGCTTCGGCGAAGGCGCAGGTCAAACATGTCTGTTCCCTTTCCAGGCATCCCCGCCCGGTTGATTGGATGGCAGTTCGATGGCAGGTCTCCTGGCTTGCGGATATCCGCCTTCATCTGTCTTCCCGTGCCAGGGCACAGTGGCATGGCGCATCACAGCGCCCGAGGATGAATGGCAATCCGCTCACAGTTGCGGGGGCAGCCACGGTCTTGGCGTCAGCCTCACCGTGTTCCCTATTAATCCCCTCCGAGTCACCTTCGGGGAACCATCGGGGCCAGCTAGGCTGAAAAGCATTGGGCCGTCAAGCTGATGTCGACCCGCCCAATCGTGGAATGGCATGTGCAACAAGCATCTCCATTTTGTTATGTTATTACATATCATCTTTAGCGCGAGACGGATGCCGTTGTCCAGCCGTCATGACAAATTTGGTAAATCAGCCAGCCCTCAGGCCAGAGTACAGGACATCGAGAGGACGAATAAGTCCGTCTTGCGGGGACTGCGTGCCAGAGCCTTGCCTACGCTGTGCCCGGGGCATCGACCTCAGGCTGCGTCATCCGCGGCTATGAAACGCCCAGCATTTCCGCCGAGACCCAGAAGACGGCGTCCTGCGATTCTTCCGTCTCGATCCAGACGAATTCGAGATGCGGGAACTCCTCCTCCAGAATCTCGCGGCCAGAGCCGATCTCGCAGATGAGCCCGCCCTCGGGGTTGAGATGGTCGGGCGCCTGGCGAAGGATCGTCCGGACGAGATCGAGGCCGTCCTTCCCGCCATCATGGGCCATTGCGGGTTCCGCGCGGAATTCCGGCGGATAGCCTTCGAGCGCCTCATGATCGACATAGGGCGGATTGGTGATGATGAGGTCGTAACGCCGATCGGCAAGCGGCGCGAAAAGGTCGCCGCGATGAAGCCTCACCTGCTCCTCCACCTCATGCTCCGCGATATTGATTCCGGCGACCTCCAGTGCATCGGCGGAAAGGTCGGTCGCATCAACGGTCGCATTGGGGAAGAATTTCGCAGCAAGCACTGCAAGGCAGCCGGAGCCGGTGCAGATATCGGCAGCGCTCTCCACCGCCATCGGATCGGGCAGCAGATCCGAGCCGTGGCCGCCGAGATATTCGCAGAAGAGGATTTCGCCTATATGCGAGCGCGGCACGATCACCCGCTCGTCGACGTGGAAGCGCACGCCCTGGATATAGGACCGGCCGGTGAGATAGGCGGAGGGCTTGCGGGTCGTTACCCGCGCCTCGATGCGCTCGGCAAGAAGCCGGCGCTCGGCGGGAAGGAGCCGGGCGTCCAGAAAGGGATCGAGCGCATCGATCGGCAGGTCGAGCGAATCGAGCAGGAGGAAAGCCGCGTCGTCGCCCGCCGTCGTCGTGCCGTGGCCATAGCTGAGATCGGCGGCGCTGAAGCGCGAGATCGCATAGCGCCAGTAGTCGCGCAGCGTCACCAGTTCGCTGATGATGTCGTCTTGGCTCACGGCTCGACCACCTCCCGTTGCGCGTCCGGCCGAAAGCCGTTCACATTTGTCTGGACGGCCCCGGCTTTAGAATGGCAAGGGCCTTGGGTCAACGAACCTATGGTGCTTGAGGACGGCGTCATGAGAGACAGCGGCAGACGGCCGAAACAGGCGGCGCGGGCAAAGGCCGATTCGGGGTCCGGCGCAAAGCGCGTCACCCTTCCGCGCGCGCTCTCGAAGCTCGGCTATTGCTCCCGCACCCAGGCGGAGGCCCTGATCCTGGCTGGCCGGGTGACCGTGGGGGAGCGCACCGTGACCGACCCCGCCGCCTGGGTCGATCTGGCGGAGGCCGCGATCGCGGTGGATGGCCAGCCGGTCGTTGCCGAAGAGCGCGTCTACCTGATGCTCAACAAGCCGCGCGGGCTGGTCACCACCCGCCACGATCCGGAGGGCCGGGCTACGGTCTTCGATTGTCTCGGAGAGATCGGCCATACCCATCTGTCGCCTGTCGGGCGCCTCGACAAGGCGAGCGAAGGGCTGCTCCTCTTCACCAACGACACCAAGTTCGCGCAGGCGCTGCTCGATCCGGAGACGCATCTCGCCAAGACCTACCACGTCCAGATCGACCGCATTGCCGACCAGCCGCTTCTCGAGGCGCTCGAGGCGGGCGTATGGCACGACGACGAACTGCTGCGGGCAGGACGGGTTGCGGTGATCCGCGAGGGTGGCCGGAATTCCTGGCTGGAGATCGAACTCGCCGAGGGCAAAAACCGGCAGATCCGGCGCATGCTCGAAGCGCTGGACGTGGCCACGCTGCGCCTCGTCCGCGTCTCGATCGGCAACCTTCTGCTCGACGATCTCGCCAAGGGCGCCGTCCGGCCGCTCTCCGAAGAGGAGGTGGGCGACCTGCGCCGGCTCATCGGAAAAAGGGGCGTATTATAAATTTCGCCCGCGAAGTGTCCCTGTCGGTCGCTTAGAGAAAGCCTCACGACAGAAGGCCACCCGTCATCCGGGCGGCCTTCACGTCATCGGCTTTCAGCTCGGCTTAGCCGCCGTTGCCGGCAGGAGCATCAGGGGTAGCCGGGGCGGCCGGGGCGGCGTCATTGGTGGCGCCCGGAGCGGCCGGCGTTGCCGGGGCCGGAGGCGTCATGGTGTCGCTTGCTTCCGGCGTGGTCGACGAGGTGGTGGCCGGGTCGGTGCCGGGCTCGCCGCCCATGTTGCCCCAGATGAACGCGCCGATCAGAAGCACGGCCAGCACGGCAACCCAGGGAACCCAGGATGCGCTGCCGCGACGAGCGTCAACATTGTTGTTCACGAGGTCCGGGCGGCGGTCACGCAGGTCCGGACGATTGTCATTCGGATCATAGGTCATGGGTTCTTCCTCCGTTTAACCTGGCATGGAAACGGGGACTCACGGAAATTTGTTCCGCCCGGGCAGCAGAAAGTGATTTTTCCGCAGTCGAGCTTATTCGCCGCGGGGGAAGCGCTGGTTTTCTTCCAGCACGTTCAGGTCCATGTGGTTGCGCATGTAGCGTTCCGAAGCCCGCTGCAGCGGCTGGTAGTCCCAGGGGAAATAGGCACCGTTGCGAAGCGCCTCATAGACCACGTGCCGGCGCGCCTGGCTTTCCCGCACAGAGGCATCGAAGCGGGCGAGGTCCCAGCGCTCGGCCGCCATTGCGGACAGCGTCTCCAGCACATCGCCGTGAGCCGGATCGTCCGCAAGGTTGCGCCCTTCGGCCGGATCGGCTTCCAGATCGACCAGGATCGGCGGATCGACCTCGCAGAGTGTGAGCTTGTAGCGGCCGTCGCGGATAGCCACCAACGGCGCGACCGAGCCCTCGGCCGCGTATTCCATCGGCACTGGGTTTCGCCCGGCACGGTCCGCCGCCACCGCGGTCAGGTCCTCGCCGTCCGTCCAGGGACCAAGCCTCCGGATGTCGATACCGGCGATCGCCGCAACCGTCGGGCAGACATCGAGCGTCGAGACCGGTTTATCGACAAGGCGCGGCTGCCAACCGGGAGCGGCGATCATCAACGGCACGCGGGCCGAGCCTTCGAAGAAGTTCATCTTGAACCACAAGCCGCGATCGCCCAGCATGTCGCCGTGGTCGGAGACGAAGACGATCGCGGTATTTTCCGCCATGCGGGTTCGCTCGAGGACATCGAGAATCTCGCCGATCTTCTCGTCGACATACGAGATATTGGCGAAATAGCCGCGCCGCGCCCGGCGGATGTCCTCATCGGTGATGTCGAATGCCCTGTGGTCGCAGGCATCCATCAGGCGTCTCGAATGCGGGTCCTGCTCGTCATAGGGGATCGCCGGAATTACCGGGGCGAGTTGCGGGCAGTTTTCGTAAAGATCCCAGAACCTGCGCCGCGCCACATAGGGGTCGTGCGGGTGGGTGAAGCTGACGGTCAGGCACCAGGGGCGCTCGTCCTGGCAGCGGGAGAGATCATAGAGCTTGCGGGTGGCGTGATAGGCCACCTCGTCGTCATACTCCATCTGGTTGGTGATTTCGGCGACGCCCGCACCGGTGACGGAACCAAGATTGTGGTACCACCAATCGATGCGCTCGCCGGGCTTGGTATAGTCCGGGGTCCAGCCGAAGTCGGCCGGATAGATATCCGTCGTCAGCCGCTCCTCGAAGCCGTGCAACTGGTCCGGTCCGACGAAATGCATCTTGCCGGAGAGCGCGGTCTGGTATCCGGCGCGGCGCAGGTGATGCGCAAAGGTCGGGATATCGGAGGAGAATTCCGCCGCGTTGTCGTAGACCCGCGTGCGGCTCGGCAACTGGCCCGACATGAAGGAGGCACGCGCCGGGGCACAGAGAGGACTTGCGGTATAGGTATTGGCGAAGCGCACGGAGCGCTTCGCCAAGGTTTTGAGATGCGGGGCGTG
>DASUPM010000383.1:0-2025 GCA_036281095.1 Pseudorhizobium sp. | reverse complement strand
CATCCATGATACCGATATGCCGGCCGTATCCACCGCACCGGGGTTCTCGCCAACGGCGCGCAGCCTCAGGCCGAAGCGCGTGCGGAACAGCACCCACCATGCGATCGGCACCGCAAGAAAGGCCATGTATGTCAGGATGTTGTTGCCCGAGATGACGTTGGCATAGAGCGGACCGATGACAGGCACTTCCCGCATCGCATCCGCCCCCGGCAGGATGATCGGCGCAAAACGCCCCTCGCCGGGCACCTGCGGAGTGCGCCCTCCCTGCCCGAACCAGGCCTGAGCGAGGACGACCGTGAGACCCATGGCCACGAAATTGAGTGCGACGCCTGACACGATCTGGTTGCCGCGATTGGTGATCGAGGCAAATCCATGAACCAGGGAGAAAACGATGGAACCGCTGATACCGGCCAGCAGCCCGAGCCAGGCCGAGCCCGTCATATAGGCGACAACGGCGGATGCGAAGGCCGCAGCGAGCATCTTGCCCTCAAGGCCGATATCGAAGATCCCCGCGCGCTCCGAGAAGAGGCCGGCAAGCGCTGTAAACAACAGCGGGATCGACAGCCGGACCGTGGAACCGAGGATGCTGACGAAAATGTCGTAGTAATCCATCCGTCCCTCCTCAACCCTTGGAGAACTGCTGGTAGACGCGAACCACCGCCGGCCGCAGCATGTATTCCAAGGCTCCCGCGAACAAGATCACGAGTCCCTGTATGACGACGATCATGTCGCGAGTGATGTTCGGCATTTCGAACGAGAGATCGGCCCCGCCCTGATAGAGAATGCCGAAAAGCAGCGCCGCCAGGATGATCCCGACCGGATGGCTCCGCCCCATGAGCGATACGGCGATGCCAACGAAACCCGCCCCCGCGACGAACTCCACCTGAAGCCGGGCTGCCGCACCGTTCACCACGTTCAGCGCCATCATCCCGGCCAGTCCTCCGGAGATCAGCATGGCGATGATGACGGTGCGGACATAGGGCACGCCCGCATAGATGGCAGCCGAGGGGCTGACGCCGAGCGTGCGCATCTCGTAGCCGAGCTTGGTGCGCCAGATGAGCAGCCAGACGAGGTAGCACATCACCAGCGCGATCAGAAACGAGACGTTGAACGGTGCGGGACCGAGCTTCAGGCCGAACAGCGCCATCAGCCAGTCCAGCTTCGGCAATTGGCCGCCCGGCAGGAAGGTCCGCGTCTCCGGCGCCATCTTGCCCGGCACGATGAACACGTTCACCAGCAGGTACACCATCAGGGCCGCGCCGATGAAATTGAACATGATCGTGGTGATGACGACGTGACTGCCGCGCCTGGCCTGCAGCCACGCCGGAATGAAGGCCCAGGCTGCGCCGAAGATGGCGGCCCCCGCAATGGCGAAGGGCGTGGTGACATACCACGGCACATAGCGGTCGAGCGCAAGCGCCGCCAGCGCCGCCCCCAGCCCGCCGACATAGGCCTGACCCTCCGAGCCGATATTGAAGAGGCCCGCATGGAACGCAACGGCTACCGAAAGTCCGGTGAAGATGAAGCTCGTCGTATAGAAGAGCGTAAAGCCGATCGCGTCTCCGCGGCCGAGAGATCCCTGGATGAGAAATTTTAGCGCTTCGAACGGGCTTTCTCCGATCCACCAGACGACCAGGCCGGAAAAGAAAAACGCCAGCAGGAGGTTGATCAGCGGAATAAGTCCGTAGCTGATCCAGTTCGGCAGAGGCACGGATGCAGTGGTCATGAACGCCTCACGCCGCGATGCCGGCCATCATCAGGCCGAGAGTCTGTTCAGCGGCATTGCTGGTCTTTTCGCCAACGATCCTTCCGGCGAACATCACCAGTATGCGGTCGGAGAGGGAGCGTATCTCGTCGAGTTCGACGGATACCAGGAGCACTGCCTTACCGGCGTCGCGCGTCTCTATGATGCGGCGGTGGATGAACTCGATGGCGCCCACGTCGACCCCGCGCGTCGGCTGCCCCACGATCAGGAGCTTCGGATCCCGCTCGATCTCGCGGGCGACGACGATTTTCTGCTGGTTC
>DASUPM010000382.1:0-4520 GCA_036281095.1 Pseudorhizobium sp. | reverse complement strand
GAAGAACGGCGGCGTCGTCGGGTTCTATTCGCTCGAAATGTCGGCCGAACAGCTGGCGACCCGCATCATCTCTGAGCAGACGGAAGTCTCCTCCTCCAAGATTCGCCGGGGCGACATCACCGAATCGGATTTCGAAAAGCTGGTCGCCTGCAGCCAGATGATGCAGAAGGTTCCGCTCTTCATCGACCAGACGGGTGGTATTTCGATCGCCCAGCTTTCCGCCCGTGCACGACGGTTGAAGCGCCAGCGCGGTCTCGATTGCCTGGTGGTGGACTATATCCAGCTCATGACCGGCTCCGGCAAGTCCGGGGAAAACCGCGTCCAGGAAATCACCCAGATCACGACCGGCCTGAAGGCGCTCGGCAAGGAACTGAACGTGCCGATCATCGCGCTCTCGCAGCTCTCCCGTCAGGTGGAAAGCCGCGACGACAAGCGCCCGCAGCTCTCCGACCTTCGCGAATCGGGTTCCATCGAGCAGGACGCCGACGTGGTGCTCTTCGTGTTCCGCGAGGAGTACTACGTGAAGAACATGGAGCCGCGCGACATTTCCGATCCGAAATATCCGGAATGGGAAGCCCATATGGAGAAGGTGAAGGGCACGGCGGACGTGATCATCGCAAAGCAGCGTCACGGACCGACCGGCACCGTAAAGCTCGCCTTCCAGTCGGAATTCACGCGCTTCGCGGATCTCGCGGATCCTTCGTTCACGCAGTACGAGGAGCATTGAGCGGCGGCAGCGCGCCGCGGCCCTTCAAAGCCCGGCCGCGCGCAGCGTCGCGACGCAGACGATGCCGATCAGCACGCTCGGCAGGAGCGAAAGGCGGCGAGCGGCCACTACGGTGGCCGCGCAGGCAACCGTTTCCGCCATACCCGTGGCAAGCGCGGTCGGCGTTACGACCGCGGTGAGCACCGCCGGTGGGATGGCTTCCAGCATCCGCTTCGTCCGCCCCCGCGTGACGAAGCGCGCGAGGAGAAGGCCTCCGAACCGGGTCATCAGGGTGGCGGCACTCATCGCAAGGATGACGGCGAGCGTCGAGGATGCGATCGTCATGCCGTCTCCCCTTCCTCGCCGTCCGGACCCACGGCGGCACAGGCAAGACCTGCTCCGGCTCCGACGACGATGTACCAGACGCCGTCGGCAAGTTGATGCACGAGGAGCGCAGACAAGGCACTCGCCGCCACCACCGCGCCGGTTCGCCGCCCCCTCCAGAAGCCCGTCACCAGCACGATGAAGACGGCGGGAAAGGCAAAGTCGAGCCCGATGACGGCAGGATCGCCGAGGACGTTACCGATCATCGCTCCCGCCAGCGTCGACGCCACCCAAGCCGCGTAGAAGGGCAGCACCATTCCGACATACCAGGCAGGCGAGAGGCCCATTTCGGAGCGCGCCCGGATCTCGGACATCGCCCAGAGTTCATCCGCCAGGAACGGCATCGCAGCGAGCCTCTGGAGGGGGCCGAATTGCTGCATCTTGCCGGCGATCGAGGCGCCCATCAGCAGGTGGCGAAGATTGACGAGGAGCGCCGCGAAGCCGATGCCGGACCAGCTCGCCGGATGCGTCCAGATATCCATGGCGACGAACTGGGAGCCGCCGGCGAACACCAGCGCGCTCATCAGCACCGCCTCTGCGATCGACAGACCCGTGCCGACCGCAACGGCGCCGAATACGGCTCCGACCGGAATGACCGCAACAACCAGTGGAAGAATGGCCCGCGCGCCGGCGAAGTGATCCCTGCGGATCGTGTTCCTGTATTGCATGTCATGCTCCGAACTGTCGTGCCGGAACATGCTGCAGGCCGCGCCCGCCGGTCTTGTACGAAAGTGATCAGGCGGCGCGATATTGCGCGGGCGTGATGCCGGTTCGCGCCTTGAAGCGGCGGGTGAAATGCGCCTGGTCGGCAAAGCCGCATTCCGCGGCCACCGCAGCGGGTGCAGCCCCCGCCCGCAGCAGGCGCCGCGCATGGCGGATGCGCACATCGGTGAGGAAGGCATGCGGCGTGATATGATATTCCTTCCGAAAGGCGCGGATGAGGTGCGCTCGGCTCAAGCCGGCAACACGTGCAAGCTCTTCCAGGCCGACATCCGCCCGGAACTGCTCCGCCAGATAGTCGCGCGCCCTCTGGACCGCACTGCGTTCCCTGGTCTCGGGGGACAGGACTATCGCCTCCCCATGGCGGCGGAACAGCATGACGAGGACCGAAAACATGCTCTCGTCCGCCTCCAGGGCCCCGACATTTCCTTCCAGGCACCGGTGCGCGGTCTGAAAGGCCTGGGCAAGCGCCGGATCGAGAGGCAGATGGGAGGCAAAGGCAGGGGTGCCCTGGATGGCGCGGCCGCTCGCATCTTCGAGCACGCTCCGCATCAGGGCGATATCGGGATAGATCATCCGGTAGCGATAGCCCGTATCCGCCGGTGCACCATCATGCACCTCTCCCGGATTGATGAGATAGAGCCGGCCCGGACCCGTCTGCTCCGTCCTGCCCTTGATGGTGGATATCTGCGCGCCGCGCTCGATCGCCCCGATACTGTAGGTGTCATGGGCATGCGGCGCATATTCGTGAGTCAGGAACGTAGCGCTCAGGCACTCCATTCCGCCAAAGCGGGCGTCGCGCCAGAAGCGCGTGATCTCCTCGCCGGCCAGCGGCATGACGTTCAGGGCATGTTCCTGCGAAACATTGTGCATGGCCGCATAATATCGGTACCGGCTGTTATCGTCTTGAACAAAAGTGCTAGGGTCGTTGCGGCGAAAATCGCCGCGCATGTCAAATGGATGCCTCAGCCTTATGACCGATCAGGATGTTTTCCCCGAACCGCCAGAAGATTTCGAGATTGCTCCGGCCCGATTGACGATCGACCTGCAGGCTCTCGCTGAAAACTGGCGGGACATGGCGAGACGCTCGGGAAGCGCCCGCACCGCCGCCGTGGTCAAGGCGGATGCTTACGGGCTGGGACTGGAAGACTGCGGAACCACGCTCTACGAGGCCGGCGCCAGGGATTTCTTCGTCGCCGTCGTGCAGGAAGGGGTGACGCTGCGCACCTACGCGCCGGATGCGCGGATCTTCGTGCTGTCCGGCATCTGGCCCGGCCAGGAGCGGATGTTCTTCGACAACGATCTGGTGCCGGTGCTCGCCTCGGAAGAACAGCTTGCCTTCTGGATGAGCCTGATCGCCGAATACGGGGATTACCCCTGCGCACTGCAGGTGGATACCGGGTTCAACCGCCTCGGCATTCCGTTGCAGGACGCGCTGGCACTCGCCGGCGATGTTTCCCGCCCGGCGAGCTTCTCGCCGGTTCTCGTGCTGTCGCATCTCCATAGCGGCGACATGCCGTCCGCCCCCAGCAACAAGGCGCAGCTTGAGTGTTTCCAGAAGGTTAGCACCGCTTTCGAAGGCATCGAAGCAAGCTTCTCGGCTTCCGCCGGAATTTTCCTCGGGCCGGACTATCACTTTGACCTCACCCGCCCGGGTATCGCTCTTTACGGCGGAGAAGCGGTCACCGGCATGAAGCCGCTGCGTCCCGTCGCCAAGGCCGAGGCGCGGATCATACAGATCCGCAACGCCGCAGCCGGCGACACCGTCAGTTACGGCGCGACCTATCAGTTGGCACGGCCAAGCCGGTTGGCGATCGCCTCGACCGGCTATGCGGACGGCTATCTCCGCTCGCTCTCCGGCACCGGCGTGCCGCTGCGGGCGGGCGGCACGCGGGGCGCGGCGGGCTTCGTCGCCGACCACCGGGTTCCCGTCGTCGGCCGGATCACAATGGACCTGACCATCTTCGACGTGACGGACATACCCGAGGGCGCCATCCGGGCGGGCGACTACATCGAACTCTTCGGTCCCAATGTGCCGCTCGACGACGTTGCACGCGCTGCCGGTACGATCGGCTACGAAATCCTCACGAGCCTCGGCCTTCGCTACGAGCGCCGCTACCTCGACACCGAATGACCTGCCTCTTGCAATGCAAGACGTCGTCGGTTTAAAGGAAAATGTTCCGCTTATGTTCTTCCGCGGAGCGACCCGATAGAGGCGGCGGACAGACATGGCAAAACCAAAGACCCAATTCGTGTGCCAGAACTGCGGCACGGTCCACAACCGCTGGGCGGGCAAGTGCGACGGCTGCGGCGAATGGAACACGATCGTCGAGGAAGACCCGATGGGGGGCATCGGCGGCGGTCCGGGCAAGATGCCGAAGAAAGGGCGGGCAGTCGCCCTCACCACGCTTTCGGGGGAGACGGAAGAGGCACCACGCGTCCATACCGGGATTTCCGAACTCGACAGGGCGACAGGCGGAGGCTTCGTAAGAGGCTCGGCGGTCCTGGTGGGCGGCGACCCCGGCATCGGAAAATCGACGCTCCTGATGCAGGCGGCGGCGGCGCTTTCCCGCCGCGGCCACCGTATCATCTACGTCTCCGGCGAAGAGGCGGTGGCACAGGTGCGGTTGCGGGCCCAGCGGCTCGGGGCGGCCGATTCCGACGTCCTTCTTGCGGCCGAGACCAATGTCGAGGACATTCTCGCCACCCT
>DASUPM010000381.1:0-6820 GCA_036281095.1 Pseudorhizobium sp. | reverse complement strand
GATAGCCACGTGCGGAGAATTTCAGCTTCTCCGCCGCGTCCCTCAGCAGTTGCAGCCCACCCGGGTCCGGTTCGGCGATCTTCTCGATGAGGGCGGTGGAGCATCGCGCATTGGTCGATACCTGCGGAGCGCCGGCCCATGCGAAGCGATCCTGCTGGCGCTCGCGCGCGGCAAGGACCCGCCGGGCAACCTCTGCACTTGTCTCGGCAGGCCGGGGCCGGATAAGATCCGCCGCGGAGACTGCAGGTACGTCGATCCGGATGTCGATGCGGTCCATCAAAGGCCCTGAAATCCGCCCCTGATAATCCGACATGCAGTTAGGCCCGCGGGCGCATGTATGTCCCGGTTCGCCAGCCATGCCGCAGCGGCAGGGGTTCATGGCGGCGACGAGCTGGATATTCGCGGGATAGGAGACCCTGTGGTTGGCGCGCGCGATCACGCATTCGCCGGTTTCCAGCGGCTGCCGCAGCGCATCAAGCACCTGCGGGGAAAATTCCGGAAATTCGTCGAGGAAGAGGACGCCGTGGTGGGCGAGCGAGGCCTCGCCCGGCTTTGCCCGCAAACCTCCGCCGACCAGCGCCGCCATGGTGGCGGAATGATGCGGCGTCCGGTAAGGGCGGCGATCGGAGAGCTTGCCGCCGGAGAGTTGCCCGGCGACCGAATGAATCATCGAGACTTCCAGCAGTTCGGCGGGTGACAGGGGCGGAAGAATCGACGGCAGGCGTGCCGCCAGCATGGATTTTCCCGAGCCTGGCGGCCCGACCATCAGCAGATTGTGCTACATTAATTCCACTGCATCTGATATGGGGGTCGATCATGACTAAAGCATATTCGTATATTCGATTCTCCACTCCTGAACAGGCTCAGGGTGATTCCTTGCGCCGTCAGACAGTCAAGGCAGAAGCTTGGGCGCGTGAGCGCGGCCTAACGTTGGACAACTCTCTTCGCGACCTTGGCGTCAGCGCATATCACGGAGCGAACCGAACGACCGGCGCTCTTCGTTCCTTCCTTCAGATGGTGGAGGACGGAAGGATAGAACGGGGATCGTACCTCATCGTTGAAAGCCTTGATCGCATTTCTCGTGAGGCGGTCATGGATGCCGCTACTAGGCTCTTCGACTTGATCCGGGCAGGAATTATCGTCGTCACACTCAGCGACGGTCAGGAATACTCCGAGGACCGCCTACGCACGGACTGGACACCGTTAATGTTCTCCTTGATCGTCATGGCCCGAGCGCACGAAGAATCCCGGATCAAGTCCGATCGCGTCGGCGAAGCATGGCGACAGAAGAAGGAAGCAGCTCGTAAAGAAGGCAAACCCCTGACGCCGAGGTGCCCAGAATGGCTGGAGGTTCGCGACGGCGCATTCGTGGAACGCCCGGAAAGGGTCGCGCTGGTCCGACGCATCTTTCAAGAGACGATCGAGGGGTTCGGCCGGCGTGAGATCATGCGCCGTTTGAACGAGGAGGAAGTACCGACCTTCCGAGGCGGCGAAGGCTGGCATACTTCGAGCATCGCCAAAGTTATTCAAAGCCGTGCGGTTCTTGGAGAGTACCAGCCTCACAGCGGAACTCACAAGAACAGAAATCGGAAGCCAGAAGGCGACCCCATCCTAGATTACTACCCTCGCATCATCGACGACGAGACGTATTGGCGAGCGCAAAATGCTACTGAGGGGCGGCGGCAAAGGGCGGCGGGGCGAAAGGGACAAAAAGGGGCTCACATCCTTCAAGGTCTTGGTCGCTGTGCTTCCTGCGGTGGTCCCATGCATGTCCAGAACAAAGGGGGGCCGCCGAAGGGTGGCATCTACCTCGCGTGTTCCAGCAACCTTCGGAAAGCCGGTTGTGACAATGACCGGCGCATTCGAGTTGACCGGCTTGAGAGAGACTTGTTGACGGCGCTGCTCCACGTCGATGTTGCTGCTCTCGCGACTCTGGATGATGAGACCCCTCAGATGCTCCGACAGATCGAAGCGCTGAAAGCAAAACTCGCCGACGCGAAGATTCGTCGCACTCGCTTGCTATCGGTTCTCGTAACAGAGGATGAGGAGGTCAAAGAGCAATTTGGTCAGGTTGCCGCAGAGGTCAGGGAACTTACGAAACAACTAAATGAGCACGAAAAGGCAGTGGCAAGCAAACAGGCCGATCCTGGCACCATCGCGCGTTTGGCTACGGCAAATGAACTATCCGGGCAGCTAGAAAAAGCAGACCTGGAGAAGCGTCGAGAACTCCGGATAAAACTGTCATCTCTTTTGCGTGGCCTGGTGGAGCGTGTCGAATGCCGGCCTATCGGGCCTGTTATGATACTTAAACCGCGACTAGCAGTGCGGATGAAGGGAAGCATGCCCTTCGCGTTTCGCATGGACCACGGCACCGTCTCAATGCTACTTGAGTCCTCACCAGACAACGACGCTTTGGACCAGTTCTTCATGGGACTGGGCGGCGCATCTGCAACGGAGTAATGGCATCGACCGAGCGCTTGCGCGACGTCGATGAAACCCAGTCGCCCCGCGAGGGGCGTGAGGCCCTTCCCCCGGGGGGAGGGCCGCAGCACCGCCCTTGGGCGGGGTGGGGGGGCATGGAACGCGTCATGTATTTGTACATGACGTCTGTAACAGTGTCAGCGTGATCCGTCGGCGCTTGACCGATGCACGGTATCGACCGACCATGAAAAAACCGCCATCACAGGGCTCGCAACCCTCCGGCGGTTTTTCTTGGGAATGTTCGATGATGATGAACGATCTTGAAAATTCTGTAAAGCCGCCGTTGACGGCTGAGTGACCGGCGGGCTGGGATATACCCCAGCCGCGCTGACGTCACCCTCAACCCCCAGACTCAACTTTGTTGACAAGCTCTTCGCTGACAAGGGCTTTGCGTTCGATGCTTATGAAGACGCAGCGGCGCGTGTGCGCGCTGCCGTCCCGCCTCCCTCCCAGCTTGTTCAGGACATGATTGCGGCCTCGGTGGCGCACGCCCGTATCGCCGAAGGCGATAAGCAAGCCGAAGGCGCGCAGGCTGGGCCCAAAAAGGGCCGCCTCGGGAGTGGAGGAGCTACGGTTCCGCGCAGCGGGAACGGAGCTCCTCCACTCCCCCTTCGGGTGGCCCAGGTCTCTCTTTCTGGATCATCCACAGTGAAACGATGGAGCCTCCTGTCCAAAATCCAACGGCTCTGCCGCCCAGCCGAGGACGGTGCTCGCGGTCCCGCTGTCGTCGGCTGTGGCATGCCCGGACATGACGCCACCAGCGTCAACATCCACCTCCGTACCGGAGTCGAAACAGGTGAGATACGCGCCGGCGTTTCCGGCATCTACCGTTGCGGCTCGCCGTGGCTATGCCCCGTCTGCGCCACGAAAAAAGCTCATGATCGGGCCGAGCGGGTTCAGGCTGCCGCCGATGCCACGTTCCGGCGTGGAGGTCGCGCAGCGCTCGTGGTGCTCACCGCATCACATTCGCTCGACATGTCGCTTGCCGACATAAAGACCCTCGTAGCAACCGCCTCCAGCACCGCCCGGAAGGGCCGCGCCTGGACAAAGGCGGTCAGGGACTACGGCATTCTCGGTGTCGTCGTCGGTCAAGAAGTGACATATAGCGTCACGAACGGCTGGCACTACCATCAACACTTGTCCGTCATGGTGGATGGCCCTGACAGCGAGGGTGCCGAATTCTACAGGTTTTCCGACGCCTACGAGCGCGCCGAGGCGGCGGGCGCATGGATCGCCAGTGCCTACGCCGAGCAAGTCCGCGCCAGAGGCGGCAAGGTTTCGGACCGGCATGGCTGGCATGTCCGGGTTGCGCGGGATGCTGCCGACGCCAGCGATTACACAGCCAAAGGCAGCATGGCGTGGGAGATCGCTGGAGGCCATAAGGACGAGACCAAGGCCGAAACGTCGCTGACACCGTGGGATATCGCCACCGCTGCGGCGGACGGCGACACCGCGAAGTTCGCCCGCTGGCGCGAATACATGGAAACCATGCCCGGAACGCGCTCTTGCGTCGTATCCGCCGCGCTCGCCAAAAAGCTCGACATTCTTTCGCTGGCCGACGACGGCGAAGGCGGCGAGCAGGTTTTGCACGATACCGACGAAGTCGTGGGTCGTGTAGAAGCGCCTATGTGGCGTGTCTGGATGCGCCACGGTCTCGCAGCCACCTTCCTGTCACGCGTGGAGTTCGCCGGCGAAGAAGGTTTTGACGCCGCCGTGGACGCCACCGAGCAGGATGCCGCGCCGCTCGAATCCGAATATCAACGGCTCCGGGCAGAACGTTCCTTCGCCCGTAAGGCCGAGCGGCGCGACGCGGATCGCGCCGACAGGGATACCACCTTCGCCAAGGCTTATGCGCTCGACCGTCTCCGGCGTCTCGCCGACCGTCACGGTTCTCGGGACGGCATCGCCCGCGTGATCGCCGAAGCCGCCGCCGTGTTTCCCGCGGCCCGTCCGCTTGAACCGGTCGAACTCTACAAGGCGGTTGCCTGAACGAATGCCTCGCCGGGGGCAGTCGGTCCCGCGCCACCCTCCGGGTCGCTATTCTGGCGCTCCTGCGGCTACCCCAAGAACCGGTCTCGGCATGCGCGAATTCCCGCGCCATCCCCTTCGCCGGGGAACGCTATGCTTGTCACTCCGATGTGCTCTTCTTCACCACAAACGCGGTTCCCGCCCCGGAATGGCCCACGGAGCCATTTTGAAGCTAAACGTGCTGTACGGGCACGCAGGGAGCCTGGTACAGCACTGAAATACGTTCAGACGGGTCAGACTACCCCTAAATCTATTTCCCATCCTTAGCGTCAAGCCTGTCACCGTTCTCACTATGGCAACGGCGATGCCGTCCTCCGCGGTGCTGCGGCCCCTGCGGGGTGACTGCTGTTGCAAGCGATGACCGTCAGGAGGCATCGGGACGGGGAACATCAATATTTCGCCCCGCGGGCGGGTTCAGCCTGGCCTCCGGCAGGATCGAACAGGGAACAGGGCCTTCGTTCAGGAACCTAGAATTCTACGAAATCTCGTTAACACTCGGCGGCAATCAAGGTCCCACGCACGGTGGACCTCGTCAGCATGATCCTCTGGCTGGTGCTGCCGGTCATCCTGATCGCAAAGCCCGCCAGACGCATTTGGAAGTGAAATATTTTTTCCAGACTTCAACGGTCGGAACCGCTTTCACGCCAACATCGACCGTAATTCAGGACTTCCGGGAGCGGCGGCGTCTTCCATTAAGTCGAAACCAAAGAACTCGACTCGATTTTGACTGAGCGAGGTCTTTAATAAATTATTTCAATGGGTTAAGCGTCGTCTCTATTGGATAGTCTCCTCCGTTCTGTATGCTAGGCCTCGTCAAAGCGACGGTCTTAGCCATGAACATGGAGAGAGAATGTGAGGAATATGAATATTACAGTAATCGACGAAGAGACGCGGAAGCTGCGCATTGCACAAGCCTGGCGCTACATGGTGCCGATTACCCCCATGCCGTTGGAAGAGATGGAGGCGGCGCTCGGTATGGTCGCGTATTCTACCATCAACGCTATCTCGGTTGAGGAACTGGGTTCCCTTGGGCGGTCGATGCTTATCTACGGAGACTCACGAGCCCGTGAGGCGATGTCGGGGCTCAAGGGCAAGTAGGCTACGGTGTGCGCACTTTTGCGCCATCGCGTGACTTCCTGTCACAACATCTCAGAGCGTGAGACCTTTGTCACACAGATAAACAGGATACCGTCTATGGATTTCATTACATGGAAAAATCTCGATCCCGTCGAGGACGTCGCCAGAAGGCTCGGTTTCGACGTCGCCATTTGCCGGAGTTGGGACGACTACAGCAGCCGTTTCCAGGCAGCCAACGACAGGAACGTGGGCCACATGATTACCAAAGCCAAGGAACTCGCAGGCGTCCTGTCGACGGGTGAACTGCCCGTTCTGCAAGCGATGCTTCATGCTGCGGACTTCTCTCGGCAGGCCGACGAGATTTCCGAAGAACGTACTTGGCAGCGGCTGGACTACACGTACGGTGACAACGCTACCGCCGTCGCGCTCGCCATCATGAGACGCTGAAGCTAGGGCCGACATCGCACTAGACCATAACGAAGAGCAAGCGGCGTATGAGGCTGAGACCGGCGGGAGGCAAGAGTACTCCGCCGGACCGACGCCAAGGCCGTAGCAGACGCCTACATGGCCGCTATGGAGGGTGGCGGCCTCTAACGCATATGCGGGAGGCTAGCTCCTCAGGCCAACGTCAACGCCAGAGCCGCGGTGTCGTAGAGATCATCAGAATCGGCGTTCCTGTCACCCTTTTGGATGAAGGCTTCGACGATGACCAAATCAGGGACGAACTCGCTTCGATGCTTCCGGGCAATGCCGCTGCTGATGCGGAAAGAGATTGCAGCAAATAATGCCCTTCTCTTGCTTGTTGACAGCGACTGAGGCGAGTTGACGAATCTCGGAGATAGTTCCTACTATCCAAAGTCTGATCCATGGCAGGACTCGCGGCGGGCGTCATTTCCGTCGGGACCGAGGGTCAATGCCACGGCGATGCGACAACGAGAGTTGCCGTACGCGTCGCGCGGAACGGGCCGAAAGGTCACGCTGCGGGGAACAGGACCGACGCGTCCGAGGCGATAACATTAGCTGTAACCTTTACCATCAAGGGTACCTGTTGGACGGCTAGTAGCATTTATTTCACGGGCGGGGCGGAGCCGGCGGCATCTTCGACCTTGCCAGGCGGGCGAAAAAGCCTAGCCTAGTCAAGAATAGAGGATGACGAGCATGACATGCAAAAACGTGCCAACTCGGCGCGGACCGGTCGGCGGAGGCGTAGGTCTCTCACATTGATCGGGCTGTC
>DASUPM010000380.1:0-5567 GCA_036281095.1 Pseudorhizobium sp. | reverse complement strand
CCTGTCCTATACGTGCGAAAACCCGACGGCCTTTCGGCCGTCGGGGAGGGTCGTCTTGGGAGACGGATTAACGGCTGCCGTAGAGCTTGTCGAGCGTGGCACCGGATGCGAAGTGCTCTTCCTGGATCTTCGACCAGCCGCCGAAGACGTCGTCCACGTTCACGAGGCGGATTTCCGGGAACTGGTCCTTGAATTCCGCGACCACCTTATCGTCATGAACGCGGTGGCCGAATTCGGCCGCTATGCGCTGGCCTTCCTCCGTGTAGAGGAAGTCGAGATAGGTCTTGGCCAACTCGCGCGAACCGCGCTTGTCTGCCACCTTGTCGACGATGGCAACCGGGAACTCCGCAAGCAGGCTGACCGACGGAACGACGCCTTCGAACTTGTCGGTGCCGTATTCCTTCGCGATCGACCGGGTTTCCGACTCGAAGGTGATGATGACATCGCCGATCTCGCGCTCGACGAAGGTCGTCGTCGCTGCACGTCCGCCCGTATCGAAGACCGGCACGTTGTCGAAGATCTTGGTGATGAACGCTTCGATCTGCTCCTCGTCGCCCTTGAAGGCTTCCTTCGCGTAAGCGACAGCGGCGAGATAGGTATAGCGGGCGTTGCCGGAGGTCTTGGGGTTCGGGAAGATCACCTGCACGTCGTCGCGGGCAAGGTCGTTCCAGTCCTTGATGTTCTTCGGGTTGCCGGCGCGGACCAGGAAGGACGGGAAGGAGTAGAACGGCGATGCGTTGTTGGCGAAATCCTTCTGCCAGTCGTCCGAAACGAAGCCCTGCTTTACCAGGAATTCGATATCCGTCACCTGGTTGAAGGTGACGACGTCGGCTTCCAGACCCTCGGCGATCGCGCGTGCCTGCTTGGAGGTGCCGGCATGGGACTGGTCGACGGTGACGCCCGGATGCTGCTTGACGAAGGCTTCGTTCTCGGCGGCGAAGACTTCGCGCGCAACATCATAGGAAGCGTTCAGAAGGGTATTCGGCGACTGCGCGAAGACTGGCGCGGCAAACAGCGCTGCCACGGCGGTGCCGAAAATGAAAAGGCGGTTCATGAGTATCTCCGGTGTCGGTTGGTATGCCGAAACTAGCGGCACTCACCGCCCGCAGCGAGGAACCGGCGCCTTCGCGGAACTGAACCTTTAGAAATTCTGTTCTTTTTGCGGCGGCTCCGGCAACAGATGTGCTGCCTGGCCAAAGCCTGCAGATCGGCAGACTGCGGGCCTCACAAGCGATGATCGGGAAACAGGGTCCCATGCTTCCCGCCAAAATAGCGGTCGATCGTCTCGGACCCTACCTCGTCCAGCGTTGCCGGTGACCAGCGCGGGTTCCGGTCCTTGTCGATGATCGCGGCGCGGACACCCTCGTAGAAATCGTGATTGCGCAGGATCTCGACGCCCGCCCGATATTCGCGTTCCAGGCATTCCACGAGACCCGAACTGCTCCGCCCGGCGCGGAGCAGCCGCAACGTCAGCTTGAGGCTGGTGGGCGACCGTTTCCGGATCGTCTCGTAACTGTGTTCGGCGAACGGGCTTTCTTCCCGGGAAAGCGCCTCGAGGATGTCCTCCACCCTATCGAAACGAAAGCACCGGTCGATAACCGCCTGGTTCTGCTCCAGGAGACTTTCGCCGGCAGGAACCGTAAAGCGCGAGATGACTGTATCGACACGCTCGGCGTCGGCATCCGCAGCATTTACGTTCCCCAAGGCTTCCATGAGCGCAGGCAAGCGGTCGGAATGTATGCAGGCATCTGCGAGACCGGCATAGATGGCGTCCGCCGCCGCTACCTCCAGCCCCGTCAGGCCCATCCATGTCCCTGCCTCGCCCGGAGCCTTCGGCAGGAGCCAGCTTGCACCGACATCGGTGAAATAACCGATGCCGGTCTCCGGCATGGCGAGCCGCGTCCGCTCCGTCACGATCCGGTGACTGCCGTGCGCGGAAAGGCCCACGCCTCCCCCCATGGTGATGCCGTCCATCAGGACCACATATGGCTTCGGGTAGCGGGAGATCGCATAGTTCAGCGGAAACTCCTCCTGCCAGAAACGGGTCGCTTCCGGATCGCCCGCCTTGCCCATGTCGTAGAGGACACGGATGTCGCCGCCGGCGCAAAGACCGCGCTCGCCATTTCCCGCCACCACCACGGCGCCAACGGCTGGATCTTCCGCAAAGGCTTCCAGCGCCTGCCGGATGGAGCGCACCATGGCGAGATTGAGGCTGTTGAGCGCCTTCGGCCGATTGAGCCGGATCACTCCCGCGGATCCGATGCGCTCGAGGATGATTTCGTCGCTGGCTGCCAGAGCTTCCTGCACGTTTGCCTCCCGGACTATCGATTGTCGGCCAGAATCATCTCCGCCGCCTTTTCGGCGATCATGATAGTCGGGGAATTGGTGTTGCCGGAAACGATATTCGGCATGATAGAGGCATCCGCCACCCGCAGCCGTCCGAGCGCCCGAAGCCTCAGCCGCGGGTCCACGACACTGTCCGGGTCCCCTCCCATGCGTGCGGTCCCCACCGGATGGAAGATCGTGGTCCCTATATCGCCGGCCGCCTTCTGCAGTTCCTCATCCGTCTGATACTCCGGCCCCGGCTTGTATTCTTCCGGATGATAGCGCGCGAAGGAAGGCTGCGAAACGATCCTGCGTGTCAGCCGGATCGCCCGAACCGCGATCTCGCGGTCGGCCTCTGTCGAGAGGTAGTTCGGCCGGATCGCGGGCTGGGCGGTGAAATCGCTGCTCTTCACATGCACGGAGCCACGGCTTTCGGGCCGCAGGTTGCATACACTGGCTGTCACCGCAGGGAAGGCGTGCAGCGGATCCCCGAATTTGTCGAGCGACACCGGCTGGATGTGATATTGCAGGTCAGGCGTCTCCTTGTCGGTCCCCGACCGGGTAAAGATCCCGAGCTGGCTCGGCGCCATCGACATCGGGCCGGAGCGCCGGAAGGCATATTCCAGACCGATCGCCGCCTTGCCGATGAGCCGCGACGCCCGCTCGTTGAGCGTCGGTACTCCCGTGACCTTGAAGACCGTGCGAAGCTGCAGGTGGTCCTGCAGGTTCTCCCCTATCCCCTTGACCTCCTTCGCGATCTCGATCCCCGCCTGCTGCAGCACGTCTCCACGACCGACCCCCGACAGTTCCAGGATGTGAGGCGAGCCGATGGAGCCGGCGCTCAGGATGGTCTCTCCCGATGCATAGGCCTGCTTGACGATGCCGTCATGCTGGAACTCGACGCCCCTGACCTCCCCTCCTTCGACGATGAGCCGCCGGACATGCGCCTTTGTCAGGACCCGCAGGTTGCCGCGACGCTTGGCCGGGCGCAGGAAAGCCTTGGAGGTATTCCAGCGGATGCCGGCACGCTGGTTGACGTCGAAATATCCCGAGCCCTCATTGGTGCCGCGGTTGAAGTCTTCCGTCACGGGAATGCCGGCTTCCTCGGCGGCCTTCTGGAATGCGTCGAGCACCGCCCAGCGGACGCGGGACTTCTCGACCCGCCACTCTCCGCCGGCGCCATGCATGTCGTCAGCACCCCGGTAGTGGTCCTGCGATTTCCTGAAATAGGGCAGGACATCGTCCCAGCTCCATCCCTCGCAGCCCAGCTGGCGCCAGAGATCGTAGTCTCGCGCCTGCCCGCGCATGTAGATCATGCCGTTGATGGACGAGCAGCCGCCGAGAAGCTTGCCGCGGGGGTAGAAGAGGGAGCGCCCGTTCAGCCCCTCCTCCTTCTCGGTGGAAAAGCACCAGTCGGTACGCGGATTGTTGATGCAGTAGAGATATCCGACCGGAATATGCACCCAGTGGTAATTGTCCGTGCCGCCCGCCTCGAGAAGAAGAACCCGGTTGCGGCTGTCCTCGGAGAGCCGGTTGGCGAGGACGCAGCCGGCGCTGCCGGCCCCCACCACGATATAGTCGTACCGATCCATGCCTACCTCCAAAGGCAAGCCGTCACCGCATGCCGATGCAGGCGGTCCGAACTGCCTCGTCCTGTTCAGTTGGACGCGCCGCCCCGACGCGTCCGGTTCGCAAGCCTTCGGTCTGCGGCCTTAGTGCCTGTGTTCGAAGCCGAGTTTTCGACCGAGGCGGGAGGCGTAGAATTCGCCGATGATGCCGCGCCGGAAGAGCAGCACGCAGATCATGAAGACGACGCCGGTGATGATCGTCACCGGGACGTCCGACGTGGCCAGGTAGTTCTGCAGCGTGACGACCAGGCCGGCTCCGAAAATCGGTCCGATGAGGGTGCCGATCCCGCCGAGAAGCGTCATCAGGATCACCTCGCCGGACATCTGCCAGGCGACGTCCGTCAGCGTCGCGAACTGGAAGACCAGGGACTTGACGCCGCCGGCAAGTCCCGCAAGCGCGGCCGACATGACGAAGGCGCCGAGCTTGTAGCGCGCGACGGAATAGCCGAGCGAGGTCGCGCGCGCCTCGTTTTCGCGGATCGACTTGAGGATCATGCCGAAGGGCGAGTTGACGAAGCGCCAGATGATCAGCAGGCCGATGACAAATGCCGCCAGCACGAAATAGTACATGTTGGTCGGCTGGTTGAGATCGATGAACCCGAAGAGATGCCCCCTGGGGACCTGCTGGATGCCGTCCTCTCCCCGGGTGAACTCCGCCTGCAGGCAGAAGAAGAAGAACATCTGCGACAGCGCAAGGGTAATCATGGCGAAATAGATGCCTTGCCGGCGGATGGCGACGAAACCCATCACCAGCCCCAGCACCGCCGCACCCGCCACGCCGAGAAGGACGCCGAATTCGGGCGACCATCCCCACTCCTTCACCGCATGAGCGGTGAAATAGGCAGCACCTCCGAAGAAGGTGGCATGACCGAAGGACAGGAGCCCGGTATAGCCGAGCAGCAGGTTGAAGGCGCAGGCGAACAGAGCGAAGCAGAGGAGCTTCATCAGAAAGATCGGGTAGAAGAACAGCGGCGCCACCAGAAGGCAGACGAGACCGGCAGCGAGAAAGATCGCGTAAGTTCGCGACGCGGTGGACGACCGTTCGACCTGGGTACCGGTTGTCGAGCTGTGGGTGATGCCACTCATGTCACGCGTCCCGTCCAAAGAGGCCGGCCGGCCGGATAAGCAATACGATCGCCATGATGACGAAGATGACGATGTTCGAGGCTTCGGGATAGAAGACCTTCGTCAACCCCTCCGCGATCCCCAGCATGTAGCCGGTGATGATGGCGCCCATGATCGACCCCATGCCGCCGACCACGACGACGGCGAAGACGACGATGATCAGGTTGGTGCCCATCAGCGGCGACACCTGGTAGATGGGTGCCGCAAGCACGCCGGCGAAGGCTGCAAGTGCTGCACCCAATCCGTAGGTGAACGTCAGCAGCAGCGGCACGTTGACGCCGAAAGCCTGGACGAGCACGGCGTTTTCGGTTGCTGCGCGGAGATAGGAGCCGAGCTTGGTCTTCTCGATCAGGAGCCAGGTACCGATGCAGGCGACGAGCGAAATCACCACAACCCATCCGCGGTAGATCGGCAGGAACATGAAGCCGAGGTTCACGCCGCCGGCGAGCGCCTTCGGCGTCGGATAGGGCTGGCCCGAGACGCCGAAGT
>DASUPM010000379.1:0-2223 GCA_036281095.1 Pseudorhizobium sp. | reverse complement strand
GCGCCGTTGCCGCGTCCTTCGTCTGGTTCTTCAGCCTCGGATACGGCGCGCGGCTGCTTGCGCCGCTCTTTGCCAGACCCGCGGCCTGGCGGGTTCTGGATCTCTTGATAGGGATGGTCATGAGCCTGCTCGCGTTGGCATTGCTGTTCAGCCTTCGCAGCGCCGGCTAGTTCCGTCTCAACTGGCGGGCTTGATCGCCTGCTTCGGCTTCAGCATCAGCGCCGCGGCGATGACCGCCTTCAGGCCCAGTGGCCGGAAGGGATGCGGCTGCTCAGCCTTGTTCGTCTGCGCAACGGGCTTTTCATTCGACATGTGGTTCTCCTCAAGCACGCGATTGAAGACGGTGAACCGTCCATAAACGCGCTCTCGTCGGCAAAACCGGCGGAATAGTGGCGGAAGTGAAAGCTCGCCCTCGGCGGAATAGCTGTAGATCATGATGGCCTGTCTCTGTGGCATTTCCGCCGCGGCAGCAGGTCAGACGTTTGCTTCGTCATCTTCGATCGTCAGCGTTCCGTATCGGCGCTGCCAGAGGCGGGCGCTGAAGGGGAGGAAGGCGAGGTAGGCGAGCACCGTGACGACCAGCACCTGCCAGGTGAAGCTCATCAGCAGGGCGACGTACAGGACGACGACGAGCAGGATGGGCAGCATCAGGTCGCGCCGGACCTTCGTCTGCGACTTGCCGGACCACACCGGCACGCGGCTGACGAGCAGGTAGCCGATCAGCACGGTATAGGCGACGCTGCCGTAGACATAGACAGGCGAGGGCTCGACGCCGAGGAAGCCGATATAGACCGGCAGGAGAACCAGAAGAGCACCGAGCGGCGCCGGCACGCCGACGAAGAACTCCGACTGCCAGGCGGCCTTTTCCTGCCGCTCCTCCATGACGTTGAAGCGGGCGAGCCGTAGGCCCGCCGCGATGGCGTAGATGAGAGCCGCGATCCAGCCGAAGGACCGGGCGTTGTCCAGGAGAAACGCATAGGAGACGAGAGCCGGTGCAACGCCGAAATTGATGATGTCGGCCAGCGAATCCATCTGCACGCCGAAGCGGGAGGTCGCCTTGAGGAGCCGCGCTATCCGACCGTCGACCCCGTCGAGAAAGGCTGCGAGCAGCACCATGATGACCGCAAGTTCGTATCGGCCTTCGAAGGCGAGTCGAATGCCGGTGAGGCCCGCGCAGATCGCCAGCACGGTGATGAGGTTCGGTACCATCAGCCGGAGCGGGATTTCCCTCAGCCGGGGACCCCGTCCGCTGGTGTCGGACCGGGGGGAATCGGGCTGGGAAACGGGCGTCTCCATGCATTTACCTCTTCGTTAGCTGCGGCGGCTGATGGTTGGACCCTTCGTGGAGCCGAATTCGGCGATAACGGTTTCACCGCCGTAGGTCCGCTGTCCGACCGCGACCCGAGGCTGCGCGCCGGCGGGAAGAAGCACGTCGAGGCGCGAGCCGAAGCGGATCAGGCCGAAGCGTTCGCCGGCATTGACCGGTTCGGTCGGCTTCACCCAGCAGACGATGCGGCGCGCCACGAGGCCCGCGATCTGCACGACGCCGATGCCGCCATGACGGGTCTCGATGACCATGCTGTTGCGTTCGTTGTCTTCGCTCGCCTTGTCGAGTTCGGCATTGATGAACTGGCCGGCGCGATACTGGATGTCCGTCACCTGTCCGCGGACCGGCGAGCGGTTGATGTGGCAGTCGAAGACGTTCATGAAGACGGAGATGCGCAGCATAGGCTCCGTGCCGAGGTTCAGTTCCGCAGGGGGCACCACCATCTGCACGGAGGACACGCGGCCGTCCGCCGGGCTCAGCACAAGGTCGTCGTCCTGCGGTACGACACGCTCCGGATCGCGGAAGAAATAGGCGCACCACAATGTCAGGACGAGGCCGATCCAGAACAGCGGCTCCGCGATCCAGCCCAGGATGAGCGACGCCACGAAGAAGATGGCGACGAATACGTAGCCTTCCTTGTGGATCGGCACGAGCGTGTTGCGGATGGTATCGAACAGGTTGATCAAGCCGGTGCTCCTCGGTTTTCAGCTAACGCTGACTACAAGCAAACCGTTTTCGGAGCAATGCGGTTCCGCCAAGGCCTCGCCGGAACCGAAGCGTATCCCGCTACGGCTGCACCCAACCCAGCCACGTCGTCAGCGCCAGCAGCGGTGAACCGAAGAACGTCAGGACGAGAAAGTACGCACCGGCGACACAGACGGCGATGATCATTCTCT
>DASUPM010000378.1:0-5490 GCA_036281095.1 Pseudorhizobium sp. | reverse complement strand
GCCCTCCGTGGTCTTCTCGACCGACGAAATGACCTGCTGCACTTCCATCGTTACGCCGGCAGCCTGCATCTCGACAAGCAGCATGCGGATGATATCCCTGGCGCTGTTGTCGCAGAAGAGCTGGCCCAGGGTCTTCTCGTGCCAGGCAATGCCATGTCGCTCCACCAGATCGAGAAAATGCCGCGGCGTGTAGCGTGCCAGGGCTGATTTGGCGAAATGAGGATTGCGGGACAGGTAGTTCGCGGGCGAAGCGTGAAGGTTGGTGAAATTGCATCGCCCGCCGCCGGAGATGCGTATCTTTTCGCCGGGCGCCTTCGCATGATCCAGCAAAAGGACGCGCTTGCCGCGGCTGCCCGCGCGGATCGCGCACATCATGCCGGCGGCACCCGCCCCGAGAATTACCGCATCGAACTTCCGGACCAAGCCAGTCTCCTTCTCTGAAGACCCTGCTGTTTTCGATCCTCCCGGCAAAGTCAATGTGCCCCCTCGCCAATCGTCGATCTCCGATTATGATGCGGTTCCCATCAACCTCTCTCCGGTGAGTCATGCCACGCAAAGAAACTGCATCCACCTCGGCCACGGGCGGCGTCCTCAAGTCGACGGGCAGCACACCCGCGCAGCCCGCGCTGACCACTCTCAGAGGGGTGACGGACTGGCGCGAGGCGACGCTGTGGCTGCGCACCCGGGGGATCGAGGATATCGAGTGCATCACCCCCGACCTTGCCGGCGTTCCGCGGGGCAAGATGATGCCTTCCTCGAAATTCACCTCGAACACATCGCTTGCGCTGCCTTCGGCGCTCTATCGCCACACCATTTCCGGCGAGTATCCGGAAGAAACCGCCAGCTTCCGCTACGAGCCCCGCGACAGCGACCTCAAGCTCGTGCCGGATCTTTCCACGCTTTCGGTCGTGCCCTGGGAAACAGACCCCACGGCGCAGGTGATCTGCGACGTGGTCGGCGCCAGCGGCGAGAGCATCCCTTATACGCCGCGCGCGGTGCTCAGGAACGTCGTGGAGCTTTATCGTCAACGCGGCTGGCGGCCAGTCGTCGCACCGGAGATCGAGTTCTATCTCGTCGCCAAGAACGACGACCCGGATTATCCGCTGCATCCGCCGAAGGGCAGGTCCGGGCGCGCGATCCTCGGGGGCCAGGGGTATTCGATCGCGGGCATCAACGAATTCGACGAACTGATCGACGACATCTACCACTTCTCGGAGAAGCAGGGGCTGGAGATCGATACACTTATCCATGAGGAGGGCCCGGCACAGCTGGAGATCAACCTCCGGCACGGCGATCCGATCGAACTCGCAGACCAGGTCTTCATGTTCAAGCGGACGATCCGGGAGGCGGCGCTCAAGCACGGGATTTATGCGACCTTCATGGCGAAGCCTATGCAGGGACAGGCGGGGTCGGCAATGCACATCCACCAGTCGGTGGTGGACATCGAAAGCGGCCGCAACATCTTCTCCAACGAAGACGGCAGCCCCTCCAGGGAGTTCTTCCAGTTCATCGGTGGCATGCAGCTCTACGTCCCGAAGGCGCTGGTGATGATGGCGCCCTATGTGAACTCCTACCGGCGGCTTACCCCGGACATGGCCGCGCCCGTCAACAACGCCTGGGGCTACGACAACCGTACGACTGCCTTCCGCGTGCCCGTATCGGATGCCGCGGCGCGCCGGGTCGAAAACCGCCTGCCGAGCTCCGATGCCAACCCCTATCTCGCGCTTGCCGCTTCGCTCGGCTGCGGACTGCTCGGCATCATGAACGAGGTCGAGCCCGAACCTCCGACCGAAGACAGCGCAAACGAAGGGTCGATCGACCTGCCGCGCGGGCTCTTGGAGGCCGTATCCGAGCTGGAGTCGGAACCGGCCCTGGCGGAAGTCTTCGGGAAGGAATTCATCGGCCTCTACGCGGGAGTGAAGCGCGGGGAATTCGAGACCTTCATGCAGGTCATCAGCCCGTGGGAGCGCGAGTTCCTGCTTCTCAACGTCTGAGGAGGCGGCATGACCCTATGGCAAAGCCCGATCGCGCCGGGCATCTCCTGGTATCAGGCAACGGTGGACGGGCGGCCGACCTACCCCTCGCTCGACGGATCGCTGTCGGTGGACGTGGCGATCGTCGGCGGCGGCTTTACGGGGCTGCAGGCCGCGTTCAACCTCGCCAAGCGGGGCGTCTCCGTCGCGCTGCTTGAAGCCTACCGGCTCGGCGACGGCGCGTCGGGGCGCAATGGCGGTCAACTCGGGACCGGGCAGCGCGCCTGGCCGGAGGACCTGGAAAGGCAGGTCGGCTACGAGCGCTCCAGGGCTCTGTTCGACATGGCCGAGGAGGCAAAACGCTACCTTCTCGACTTCGCCTCCGAGCACGGCATCGACATGGACTATATGCCGGGTCAGATGAACGTCGCCCACAAGCGGGGCCATGAAAAGGAGTATCGCGCCAACGCGGAGATTGCGGCGGAACGCTACGGCTACCCCCATCTTTCCTACATGGATCGGGCAGAAACGGCGGAGCGCCTCGGCTCCAGCCACTACCATTGCGGCGTCCGCGACACCGGCACCGGGCACATCCATCCGCTGAAGCTTCTCGTGGGGCTGGCCCGCGCGGCCGAAAGCGTCGGCGCGCAGCTCTACGAGATGACCAAGGTTACCGGCGTGCGGCAATCGGCCGGAAAGATCGAACTGGCGACCGCCCGCGGTACGGTCGGGGCAGACCGGGTACTGCTCGCCACGAATGCCTATATCGAAGACCTGGAGCCGGTGACCGCCGCCCATGTCATGCCCATCGGCTCGTTCATCGCCGCCACCGAACCACTGGACGCCCATCCTGCCGTCCTGCCGGGCGGCGAGGCGGTCGCAGATTCGCGCTTCGTCGTGCGCTACTTTCGCAAGTCGCGGGACAACCGGCTGCTGTTCGGCGGGCGTGAGGTCTACTCCTCGACGGACCCGGCCGATACGGCGAACTTCATCCGCCGGCAGATCGTCGAGACCTATCCCGCCTTGAAGGACATCGCCATAACGCACGCCTGGGGCGGCTATGTCGGCATTACCATGCCGCGGCAGCCTTTCGTGCGCGAGGTCATGCCCGGCGTCACCTCCATCGGCGGCTATTCCGGCCACGGCGTGATGTTGTCCAATTTCTGCGGCAAGCTCTATGCCGACCGCATCACTGGGGCTCCCACCGGGCTGGACCAGTTCGAGGCACTGGACGTTCCCAGTTTTCCGGGAGGACGTCGTTTCCGTCACCCGCTCCTGTTTCTCGCGCTGACATGGTTCGCTCTGCGCGACAGGTTATAACGTCGCAGCAAAAACACTGCCCGAGGGGTGGAAACTTTAAATCGATTAGATTATGAGAACCGTAATTCCAGATCAGGAAAGAAGCAGTCCCATGAGCAGCCAGATAATCCCCGTTGATCCCTTCGATTGCGTCGTCTTCGGCGGTTCGGGCGATCTGGCGGAACGCAAGCTGCTGCCGGCTCTTTACCATCGGCAGATCGAGGGCCAGTTTCTGGAGCCCACCCGCATCATCGGCGCCTCGCGCAGCCCCCTCTCCGACGACGAGTACCGGGCGTTCGCCCGCGAGGCGCTGAAGACGCATCTCAAGCCGGGGGAATACGACGACGGCGAAGTCGATACCTTCTGCAAGCGTCTCTTCTACGTTCCGGTCGATGCCAAGTCCGATCAGGGCTGGGACCAGCTCAAGAAGCTTCTCGACCAGGGAAAAGACCGGGTGCGAACCTTCTATCTCGCCGTGGCGCCTTCGATTTTCGGGGCCATTTCGGAAAAGATCCGCGACCACAAGCTGATCACCGAGCAGACACGCATCGTCGTGGAGAAACCGATCGGGCGCGATCTCGCATCGGCGCTGCAGCTCAACGACACCATCGGCAAGGTCTTTCCGGAAGAGCAGATCTTCCGCATCGACCACTATCTCGGCAAGGAAACCGTGCAGAACCTGATGGCGCTCCGGTTCGCCAACGCGCTCTACGAGCCGCTGTGGAACGCCCAGCACATCGACCACGTCCAGATCACGGTCGCCGAAGCCGTCGGGTTGGAGGGGCGCGCAGGCTACTACGATACCGCGGGCGCACTGCGAGACATGGTACAGAACCATATCCTCCAACTGCTCTGCCTCGTGGCCATGGAGGTGCCCTCCTCGCTCAGCGCGGAGGCGGTGCGGGACGAAAAGCTCAAGGTCCTGCACGCGTTGAAGCCGATCACCGAAGCCAATGTGGAGCAGTCGACCGTGCGGGGCCAGTATCGCGCGGGCGCCTCCTCGGGCGGCCCCGTAAAGGGCTACCTGGAAGAACTCGAAGGCGGCGTCTCCAACACCGAGACCTTCGTGGCCATCAAGGCGGAAATCGGCAACTGGCGCTGGGCCGGCGTTCCGTTCTACATCCGCACAGGCAAGCGGCTCGCGACCCGCGTGTCCGAGATCGTCATCACCTTCAAGCCGATTCCGCACAACATCTTCGACAGCGCAGCCGGACGCATCACCGCGAACCAGCTCATCATCCGGCTCCAGCCGGACGAGGGCGTGAAGCAGTCGCTGATGATCAAGGATCCCGGTCCGGGCGGTATGCGCCTGCGCTCCGTATCCCTCGACATGAGCTTCGCCGAGGCGTTCTCGGTTCGTCATCCGGATGCCTACGAGCGGCTGCTGATGGATACGATCCGTTCGAACCAGACGCTGTTCATGCGCCGCGACGAAGTCGAGGCCGCATGGCAGTGGATCGATCCAATCCTGAAGGGCTGGGAAGCGACCGGCCAGTCGGTGCAGGGTTATACGGCGGGAACCTGGGGACCGAGCCAGGCGATCGCCCTCATCGAGCGCGACGGGCGCACCTGGCATGAAGGCTGAGATGATGGAATTGCCTCTGCACGAGTTTGCCGACGGGCAGGTCCTTGCCGAGAAGCTGGCGGATCAGGTCGCGCAACGGATGGCCGCGGCCATCGAGGCCTCAGGCAGCGCCAGTCTCGCCGTTTCCGGGGGCTCCACGCCGAAGAAATTCTTCCAGGTGCTCTCTCTGCGGGACATAGACTGGCAAAAGGCGGCGGTAACCCTCGTCGACGAACGCTTCGTTCCCGCCGACAGTCCGCGTTCGAACCACGCGCTCGTGCGGGACAATCTGCTGCAGAACAAGGCCGCGGCAGCCCGGTTCATCCCTCTGTTCCACAACTGTTCGGGCGCCGACGAGGCCGCCGCGATCGCGACGCGGGAAACGGCGGGTATCGGCAATCCTTTCGACGTGGTCATTCTGGGGATGGGCGGAGATGGACACACCGCCTCCTTCTTTCCCCATGGTGACAATCTGGCGAAGGCGCTCGACGCTTCGGGCCCGCGTTGCGTCATGCCGATGGAAGCCGAGGGCGCCGACGAACCGCGCCTCACCTTCTCCTTCTCGAGCCTGACCGATGCAGGGCTGCTCGTGCTCCACATCGAGGGACAGGCCAAGAAGGATGTTCTGCTGAAGGCGCAGAGCGGTACCGATGA
>DASUPM010000377.1:0-5048 GCA_036281095.1 Pseudorhizobium sp. | reverse complement strand
GCCAGTCCATGTACGAGATCGCCCGCTATGTGGGCGGCAATGACCTGGGCACGGCGGTCTTGCTGGAGGCCATGATCGGTTTGCCGATCCGCCGCATCGTCGTTGCATCCTCCATGAGCGTCTACGGCGAAGGCATGTATGCTTCGGAAACCGGCGACACCTTCGGTTTCATCCGGCGCAGTCCCGACCAGATCCGTCAAGGCCGATGGGAGCCGTTGGGCCCAGATCGCGAGGTCCTGAAGCCTGTCGCGACGGACGAGAGCAAGCCTGTCGACCTAGCCTCGATCTATGCACTGACCAAGTTCGCGCAGGAAAGGCAGGTTCTGATATTCGGCGAAGCTTATAGTATGGAGGCTGTCGCTCTTCGCCTCTTCAACGTCTTTGGTGCGGGCCAGGCCCTTTCCAATCCATACACCGGCGTTCTCGCCAACTTCGCTTCCCGGCTGGCAAACGGGCAACCGCCGACGATATTCGAGGACGGGCAGCAGCGCCGCGACTTCGTGCATGTCCGTGACGTTGCCCGCGCCTTCCGGCTTGCCCTGGAGCAGCCGAGCGCCAGCGGCCACGTGATCAATGTGGGCAGCGGCCAGGCCTATACCATCGAAGAGGTCGCGACGCTTCTCGCCGAAGCCATGGGCATGCCGGAAATCAAGCCGGAAATCATGCACAAGGCGCGCTCGGGAGACATCCGCAACTGCTTTGCCGATATCTCCAAGGCGCGCGACCTGCTTGGCTTCAAGCCGCAATACAAGCTGGAGAACTCGCTCGGACCATTCGTCGAATGGGTCCGCGGCAGCAGCGCCGTGGATCGCGGTGCGGAAATGCGGCGTCAGCTGGAAGAGCGGGGACTTGTGTCATGAAGCGCTCCGGGTCTTCCGCCAGGAATAACCAAAGCCCGAAACAGTTCGGCTTCGTCGAATGGTTCCGTCCGGGAGAATACGCGAGGACGGAAGAAGTGCTGCCTGGTCTGCTGGCTACGGGTGCGGCCTATCTTCGGACACACCTGTCCTGGGCAGAATATCTGGCGCCGGGCGGCGAGGAATGGTTCGACTGGCTCATCCCGCGGCTTGGCGCGAAGATCGATCTCCTGCCATGCGTCCACTATACGCCGCCCTCCATGTCGCGGACGGGGAAGTCGTCCGGTGCGCCGCATGACCTGAAATCCTATGCCGATTTCATCGACCATGTGCTGACGCGCTACGGAAAGCATTTTCGTCACATCGAGCTCTGGAACGAGCCCAACAATCTGCTCGATTGGGATTGGCGGGAAGATACCGATTTCCAGCTGTTCTGCGAGATGGTCGGTGGGGCTGCCTTCTGGGCTCAGCAGCGGGGGTTCAAGCCGGTGCTCGGCGGGCCGTGCCCCTTCGATCCCTTCTGGCTCAACCTGATGGGCGAACGCGGAGTGCTGGGGGTGGTCGACGCGGTCGGCTTCCACGGTTTTCCCGGCACCTGGGACAGCGAGGAAGGTAGCTGGGGCGGCTGGGACTTGCATCTCGGCGAAATGCGGCGCATCCTCGACCGCTACAACGTCGATGCAGAAATCTGGGTGACCGAAACCGGGTATTCTACCTGGCGCAGCGACGAAATGGAGCAGGTCCGCCGGTTCTCGAAGGCGCTCGATGTGCCTGCGGACCGTGTATATTGGTATTCCTGGGCGGACGTCCCGCCCGATGTCGCGGTTCAGGAAGGCCTGTGGTTCGACCCGCGCCACTACCACCTCGGAGCCGTTACCCATGACCGCCAGCCCAAGCTTCTCGCCCGGCTGCTCACCGAAGGTGGTATGGACCGGGTCGGGGAGGTAACGGCTCTGCCGGCGCCGGGTCTCCTGAACGGTGCCGAGCCGATCGTCATCACCGGAGGCAGCGGCTTCATCGGCTCGAACCTCGCCGACAGCTTCCTAAGCGACGGCGAAGATGTCGTCATCCTCGACAATCTTGGCCGCCCCGGCGTAGATCAGAATCTTGCCTGGCTGAGAGAGCGGCACGGCGATCGGGTTCATCCCTTTCTGGTCGACATTCGCGACATGCACGGGATCGAGCCGGCCTTCACCGACGCCAAGGCCGTCTTCCATCTCGCGGCTCAGACCGCGGTCACGACAAGCCTCGTCCACCCCGTTGATGACTTCGAGGCAAATGCGCGCGGAACCCTGAACGTCCTGGAGGCCGTTCGCAAGGCAGGCCGGCAGGCGCCGGTGATCTTCGCCAGCACCAACAAGGTATATGGCGCTCTCGAAGACATCGAGATGCTGGAACTCGACGACCGGTATATTCCGGCCGACGAGGCGATCCGGAACCACGGCATCGATGAGCGGCGGCCGCTGTCGTTCTGCACCCCTTACGGTTGTTCGAAGGGCGTCGCGGATCAGTATGTCCTCGACTATGCCAAGTCCTACGACGTTCCGAGTGCGGTGATGCGGATGAGCTGCATCTACGGCCCGCGGCAGTTCGGCACCGAGGATCAGGGCTGGGTGGCCCATTTTCTCATCCGCGCACTCTCCGGCGAATCGATCTCGATCTACGGGAATGGCAAGCAGGTGCGGGATATTCTCCACGTCGATGATGCCGTGGCCGCCTATCGCGCCGCTCTGGCCGCCATCCACCAGGTGAGGGGAAACGTCTTCAATCTGGGCGGAGGTTCTTTGAACTCCGTCAGCATTCTCGGCGTCCTGCGGGAAATAGAGAGGCTGACCGGACGGTCGCTGGAAACTTCGTTTGGCCCATGGCGGGCGGGCGACCAGTATTTCTTCGTCGCCGATACACGCAAGCTCGAGCACCAGCTTGGTTGGCAGGCGAAGGTAAGGTGGCGCAGCGGCGTTCGTCATCTCGCGGAATGGCTGGTGGAGCACCGTTTCGGCGGTCGCCCGATTCTCAACGAACCAAAGAGGATTCCGGCGTGATGCGGCAGGGACCGTCGTTGAATGGCATGCGGCTGCTCATGACCGTGGATGCAGTCGGCGGAGTCTGGCGCTACGCCATGGATCTGGGGCTGGAACTTCGACAGCTTGGCGTCGAGACCCTTTTCGTCTGTGTGGGACCAGAGCCTGCACAGGAGAAGCGCGAGGAGGCCAATTCGGTCGGCAGGCTTGTCTGTATGGACGCCTCCCTCGACTGGATGGCTGGCGGGGCAAGCGACGTAACAGACGTTCCGGCCAGGATCGCGGAGATCGCGCGCAGCGAAAAGGTGGATCTGCTCCATCTCAATTTGCCGTCCCAGGCCGCCGGGATGGTGACGGACCTTCCGGTCGTCACCGTCTCGCATTCATGTGTCGTCACCTGGTTTGCGGCGGTTCGCCGCTCGGCCGTTCCAGCCGACTGGCGGTGGCAGTTGGACCTCAACAGGGCTGGTTTCGACCGGGCCGACATGGTCGTGGCACCTAGCTTCAGTCATGCCGCCATGCTGGAGGCTGCTTATGGCTCGATCCCCGGGATGCGCATCGTCCACAACGGCAGCCGACTGGAAAATGTACTGTCGGAAAAGAGCGATGTGGTTTTCGCCGCCGGCCGGTGGTGGGACGACGGCAAGAACGGCGCGATCCTCGACGAGACGGCGCGCTACGTGGAATGGCCGATCGTGATGGCCGGCTCCAACGCCGGACCGAACGGGCAGTATCTGCCGATTACCCACGCCTTGCACCGGGGGGAGCTGTCCTACGCCCAGACGGTGGCGATGATGCGCCGGGCGAAGATCGTTGTCTCCCCCTCGGCCTACGAACCCTTCGGCCTTGCCCCTCTGGAGGCCGCGCGGGCAGGGGCTGCGCTCGTCCTCTCTGACATCCCCACCTATCGGGAACTGTGGGATGGTTGTGCCTGCTTTGCCGATCCCGGTGAACCGCAAGCCTTCGCCCGGGAGGTCAACAGGCTCGCCGGAGACGGCGATCTGCGGGCACGGCTTGCCGTCAAGGCCTACGAGCGATCCCGGCAGTTCACGGTCGATGCACAAGCGGAGGCGATGGCCGGCATCTATGCCGGGCTGTGCGCCCGACGCCAACCCCTCACCGCCGCGGAGTAGGCATGCGTTTCATCTTCTATTCCCATTCGCTCATTTCCGACTGGAACCATGGCAACGCGCATTTTCTGCGCGGGGTGATGCGCGATCTGATCCGACGCGGGCACCACGCGACCGCCCTGGAGCCGGAAGGTGCCTGGAGCCGCGAGAACCTCGTGCGGGAGCAGGGAGCCGCTGCAATCGATCGCTTCAAGCGGGCGTTTCCGGAGCTTCGTTCGGAAATCTATGGCAGCGATTTCGACCATGAGGCAGCGCTTGCCGAGACCGATGTGGTTATCGTCCACGAATGGACCGATCCGCAGCTCGTCGAGAGGATCGGCCGCGCGCGGCGAAACGGCGGCCGGTTCACCCTTATCTTCCACGACACCCACCATCGGGCCGTCTCTTCCCGGGAAGACATCGCCGGACTGGATCTCGGCGATTACGATGCGGTCCTTGCATTCGGAGAGACGCTTCGCGAGCGCTATCTGAAGGCCGGCTGGGGCAGCAACGTCTTCACCTGGCATGAGGCGGCCGATACCACGCTCTTCAAGCCCATGCCGGAGGTAGAAAAAACCGGCGACCTGATCTGGATCGGGAACTGGGGCGACGATGAACGCAGCCAGGAGATCGCCGAGTTTCTCGTCCGGCCCTCCAAGGACCTTGGGCTTCGGACGACGGTCAGAGGCGTGCGCTATCCTGAGGCCGCTCTGTCAGCCCTCAAGGACGCCGGCATCCGGTATGAGGGCTGGATCGCGAACGCCGAGGCGCCCGCAGTCTTTGCCCGGCACAAGGTCACGGTCCACATCCCCCGTCGGCCCTACGTGGAAAGCCTTCCCGGCATACCGACGATCCGCGTTTTCGAGGCGCTGGCCTGCGGTATTCCTTTGATCTCCGCCCCATGGGACGACGCAGAACAGCTCTTTCGGCCTGGTCTCGACTTCCTCAGCGTCCGAAACGGCGAGGAAATGAAGCAGTGCCTGAGACGTGTCCTTGAAGATCCCCAATTGGCTCGGGAGCTGGCGACCTCTGGCCTCGAAAGGATCAGGGCACGGCACACC
>DASUPM010000376.1:0-2940 GCA_036281095.1 Pseudorhizobium sp. | reverse complement strand
CCTGCAGGCGATGCGCGGTCTTGTCGATCTCCGCTTCCGGTTCGCCCCGTTGCAGTACCATCGGCTGTACGACGAGCGGCGCGCCGTTTGCGAGCGCGCCCTCGATATCGGTCCAGTGCGGCAGGTCGCGATACTCGACCCTGGCCAGCCGCGCGGCGCGACGCGCCTGGTCGCGCGTTGCGGCGATCACCGCGAAGATCGGCTGGCCGTGGAACTGCACCTCCGCCGTTGCCAGCAGCGGCTCGTCGTGGCGGCCGGTGGAGGCGACGTCGTTGAAGCCGGGAATGTCGTCGCCGGTCATCACCCAGACGACGCCGGGGGCTGCCCTCACGGCCTCGAGATCGATGCCGACAATCTCCGCATGCGCCCGGTCGGCCATGCCGAAGGCCGCGTGCAGCGTATCTGCGGGCTCGCGAATATCGTCGATATATTCGGCGGTTCCGGTGACGTGCTTGTGCGCTGAATCATGCCGCAGCGAGGCATGCATCGGACCGTTGATCACGTTCTTGGGTTCGAAGGCCGACTTGTCCATCAGCGGTAGTCTCCGGGCGTTGCGGCATGCCGATCTCTCCCCTTGAGGGGAAGATGCCCGGCAGGGCAGAGGGGGGTGGTTTCAGTTGCCAGCGCCACCGTCACGCCTCCTCCAATTCATGCCGCCGCAGCTCGGTCGGGGCGCCGGCGGTTTCCAGGAAGAAGCGCGTCAGCAGGTTCTTCGCCGCCAGCGCGCGGTATTCCGCGCTCGCCCGCCAGTCGGTGAGCGGCGTGTAGTCTTCGTCGAAGGCGTCGTGCGCCGCCGCGACCGTCGCCCAGTTCCACACCTGGCCGCGAAGCGCGTCTTCCACGTGCCGCGCCCGCTTCGGCGTCGCCGCCATGCCTCCGAAGGCGATGCGGACGTTGGCCACGCATCCGTCCGCATCGAGCAGCAGATGAAAGGCGCCGCAGAGCGCGGAGATGTCCTCGTCGCGCCGCTTGGAGATCTTGTAGACCGAAAACAGTTCCAGGTGCGTGGGACGCGGCACGAAGATCTTTTCGACGAACTCGCCCGCCATGCGGTCCTGCCTGCCGTAGGCGAGGAAATAGTCCTCGAGCGGGATCGTCCGCCGGCCGCTGTGCGAGCGGAGCGTCAGCTCCGCACCGAGCGCGATCAGCGGCGGAGGGGTGTCGCCGATCGGTGACCCGTTTGCGATGTTGCCTCCGATCGTGCCCATGTTGCGCACCTGGCCGCCGCCGATGCGGTCGATCAGCCGCGCCATCTGCGGCAGCTCCGCTGCCAGCACGTCGAGCGCCTGGGTATAGGTGACGCCGGCGCCGATGGTTATGCCGTTGTCATCGACGGTGATGGACTGAAGCTCGGTCAGGTGGTTGATGAAGACGACCGGGTCGAGCAGGCGCATCTGCTTGGTGACCCAGAGTCCGACATCCGTCGAGCCTGCGACGATCGTCGCTTTCGGCTCATCGGCTATGAAATCCGCAAAGGCCTGAAGACTCGACGGGACGACCGAGCGTGCGGTGCCGCTTCCGTCCGCCTTCTCCACGACGATCGTGTCGGTATGCGAGCGGATTTCCCAGAGCTTCGCCGAAATCTCTATGCGGTCCCGCTCCAGCGGATCGAACAGCGCGCTGGGGCGAGCCTCGGCCACCTGCTCGGCCGCCTTCACGATCGGCTCATAGCCCGTGCAACGACAGAGATTGCCCTGAAGCGCGCTTTCGATCTCGGCGCGCGACGGCGCCTCGTTGGAGAGCCACAGCCCGTAGAGGGACATGACGAAGCCAGGCGTACAGAAGCCGCATTGCGAACCGTGCTGGTCCACCATCGCCTGCTGCACCGGGTGCAGGGTTCCGTCCGCGGCCGCCAGATGCTCCACCGTCACCACATGGGTGCCGTGTAGCGAACCCAGGAAGCGGATGCAGGCATTCACCGTCTCGTAGCGGAGGGTGCCGTCGATCAGACGCCCGACGAGCACCGTGCAGCCGCCGCAATCGCCTTCGGCGCAGCCTTCCTTGGTGCCGGTCAGGCGGCGCTGCAGGCGCAGGTAGTCGAGGAGCGTTTCTGTGGGGCCAAAGCCGCCGAGGGTGACATCCTCGCCGTTGAGGATGAAGTGGATCGCGTCTGCCATGCCGTTATTCTCTTTATTGGGCGGTCCAGCCGCCATCGATCGAAATATGCGTTCCCGTAATCTGCCGTGCTGCGTCGCCTGCCAGGAAGACGGCCGTGGCCGCGACCTCCTCGATCGCCACGAACTGCTTCGTCGCCTGCAGTCTCAGCATCACCTCGCTCTTCACCTCGGCTTCCGAGATGCCGCGCTCGCGGGCGGTATCGGGTATCTGCTTTTCCACGAGCGGCGTCAGCACATAGCCGGGGCAGATCGCGTTGACGGTAATCCCGAATTCGGCAAGTTCCAAGGCCGCTGTTTTCGTCAGCCCTAAAATACCGTGCTTGGCCGCCACATAGGCGGACTTGAAAGGGGAGGCGGCCAGCGCGTGGGCGGAGGCGACGTTGATGATGCGGCCCTTGCCCCTCTTCTTCATCAAGGGAATGGCGTGGTGCATGGTGTGGAACGAACTGGTCAGGTTGATGGCGATGATCCGGTCCCATTGCTCCGCCGGAAAGTCCTCGATCTTCGCGACGTGCTGGATGCCGGCATTGTTGACGAGAACGTCCACCGATCCGAAGGTCGTGGCCGCCGTGCCGATCAGGTCGGCGATCTCGTCCGGCTTCGTCATGTCGGCGGAATGGTAGATCGCCCGGCCGCCGCCGGCGAGTTCCAGCTCGCGCCGCGCCGCCTCGATCTCGTCGGGTTTGCCGAAGCCGTTGATGACGACGTTCGCGCCCTCGGCGGCGAAGGCTTTGGCGATCCCCAGGCCGATCCCGCTGGTGGATCCCGTGACGACGACGGTTCTGGACATGCCCGACCTCCCAATCCGCGGCTGTTGTGCACT
>DASUPM010000375.1:0-6666 GCA_036281095.1 Pseudorhizobium sp. | reverse complement strand
GTGATCCTGGTCGGTGTCGTCGTCATCGGGGTGCTCGCGGAATTCATGTCCGCCTTGCTCACTTCGGGGCTGGAGGGGACGGGCGCGCCACCGGTCCTGATGGCCGTCGTCGTGGCCGGCATCTCGGCGGCCCCCGAAATCCTCACCGCCCTGCGGGCCGCCTTGCGCAACCGCATGCAGGCGGTGGTAAACATCGCGCTCGGGGCATCGCTGTCGACCGTCATCCTCACGGTGCCCGTGATGGAAGCGATCGCGCTCTACACCGGTCAGCCATTCCTGATGGCCATGACGCCGGTGCAGACGGTCATGGTTGCGATCACCCTCATCGTCGCGGCGATCAACCTGAACGACGGCCAGACGAACGCCATCGAGGGCATGACCCACTTCGTCCTCTTCGCAACATTCGTGATGCTGACGATCCTGGGACTATGACGTGCAGCCTCCCGCCCAGGCTCAGCCCCCTCCTTTTTCAGGGCCACCGCAATAAAATAAACTTGATCTTCTCGTGTGCGGGCGTTTCCAGGCTATGCCCTACATGAGCCTCGTCACCGGGAACGCCATCCGTTCGCCCGCGCTCATCAAGGGAGACCTCCTCATGCACCGGCTGCTGCTTCTTCTATCCGGTACCGTCCTCTCCGCGGCGCTGTTCGCGCTTCCGGCTCACGCCCAGCAGGAAAGCCAACCGGCAGGCGATCCGGTCGAGACGGAGCCGCCGAACGCTCCGGACCAGGAACCGGCCTTCGACGGCCAGACACGTGCGCCGCAACCGGCGGACATGCCGGAGATCGAAGCGGAGGTCGTCGCCGAGGAGCTGCCGCAACTCTGGGCCCTGGAATTCCTCCCGGACGGCCGCATGCTGGTCACCGCCAAGGAAGGCGCGATGCACATCATCACCGCCGGGGGAGAAGCGGGACCCGAGATCGGCGGTGTGCCGGAGGTGCTTTCCGGCGGTCAGGGCGGGCTTCTGGACGTAGCACTGGCTCCGGACTTCGAAAGCTCCGGCATGATTTTCTTCTCCTTCTCCGAGGAGCGCGAGGACGGCAACGGCACGTCGGTGGCCTCAGCCAGACTGGTGACGGACGATCAGGGCGGCCGGCTGGAGGACGTGAACGTGATCTTCCGGCAGATGCCGAGTTATGACGGAAACAAGCATTTCGGTTCGCGTCTGGTTTTCGGCCCCGAGGGCGAACTCTACGTCACCGTCGGCGAACGCTCCGATCCGGAGCCGCGGGTGCAGGCGCAGGATCTGTCGAGCGGCTTGGGAAAGATCTTCCGGATCGATACAAGCGGCAAGGCTTTGCCGGACAATCCCTTCGTGGATCAGGAAGGCGCATTGCCGGAGATCTGGAGCCTCGGCCACCGCAACCTGCAATCCGCCACGCTGGACGCCCAGGGCCGGCTGTGGACCGTCGAGCATGGCCCGCGTGGCGGCGATGAACTGAACCGTCCGCAAGCGGGCAAGAACTACGGCTGGCCGGAAGTCACCTACGGCGTCGAGTACAGCGGCGATCCGGTGGGCGAAGGCATCACGCAGCAGGCCGAAACCGAGCAGCCCGTCTACTACTGGGATCCGGTGATCGCGCCTTCGGGCATGGCCTATTACGACGGCGACGCGATTCCGGAATGGAAAGGCGCGTTCCTCGTCGGCGGGCTGGTCTCTCAGGGCCTGGTGGTGCTGCACATGGACGGCGACCGGGTGCGGTATGAGGAGCGCGTTCCGCTCGATGCCCGCACACGCGACGTCAAGGTCGGCCCCGACGGTGCCGTCTACGCCGTCACGGAACGGCGCGGCGGCGGCTCCACGATCATGCGCCTGACCAAGGCCGAATAAGAAAAGGCCCGCCCGGGGGCGATCCGGGCGGGCCTTTCATGTTGGAAAGGCGACCTTAGCGGCAGGCGGCGCAGAAGCGCTGGATGCGCCGGCAGGCCTCCTCGAGCTGCTCTTCCGAGGTCGCGTAGGAAATGCGGAAGTTCGGGCCGAGGCCGAATGCCGAGCCATGCACCACGGCGACCCCTTCCGCCTCCAGAAGTTCGGAAACGAAGTCCTCGTCGGTCTCGATGACCTTGCCCGAAGGCGCGGTCTTGCCGATCAGCCCTTCGCAGGACGGATAGACGTAGAAGGCGCCTTCCGGCGTCGGGCACTTGATCCCCGTCGCCTGGTTCAGCATCGAGACGACGAGATCGCGGCGGCCTTCGAAGATCGTCTTGTTCTTCGCGACGAAATCCTGCGGGCCATTCAACGCCTCGACCGCCGCCCATTGCGCAATCGAGGTTGCACCCGACGTCTGCTGGCCCTGGATCATGTCCATCGCCTTGATCAGTTCGATCGGTCCCGCGGCGTAGCCAATCCGCCACCCCGTCATCGCATAGGCCTTCGAGACGCCGTTCATGGTCAGCGTGCGGTCATAGAGCTTCGGCTCCACCTCGACCGGGGTCGCGAACTTGAAGTCGCCGAAGGTCAGGTGCTCGTACATGTCGTCCGTCAGCACCCACACATGCGGATGCTTCAGCAGCACGTCGGTCAGCGCCTTGAGCTCGTCGTGGCTGTAGGCAGCACCGGTAGGGTTCGACGGCGAGTTGAAGAGGAACCACTTGGTCTTCGGCGTGATCGCGCCTTCAAGCTCAGCCGCGGTCAGCTTGAAGTTGTTCTCCTGCTTCGTCGAGATGAAGACCGGCGTTCCGCCGCAAAGCGACACCATCTCCGGATAGGAGACCCAGTATGGCGCAGGAATGACGACTTCATCTCCTGCATTGAGCGTCGCCATGAAGGCGTTGAAAAGAATCTGCTTTCCGCCAGTGCCGACAATCGTCTGCTCGGGCTTGTAATCCAGGCCGTTCTCCCGCTTGAACTTCTCCGCGATCGCGTTGCGGAGTTCCGGGATTCCCGAGATCGGCGTGTATTTCGTCTCGCCGCGGTTGATCGCGTCGATGGCGGCCTTTTTGACGTTGTCCGGGGTGTCGAAGTCGGGCTCGCCCGCACCGAGGCCGATCACGTCGCGGCCCTTGGCTTTCAGATCGCGGGCTTTCTGGGAGACGGCAATGGTGGCGGATGGCTTCACACGGGAAAGGGCGTCGGCAAGGAAGGCCATGATCTTTGGTCCTGGAAGGTCGGTTGAACAAGGCGGAACCGCGCGCCGGTTCCACCGTCAGGCTGTATGTCGAATGTGTCACCGGGATTCAAGCCGAAAGCGCAAAACACGGTACGCCGGAGGCTGGGTCGCTTGCATTGCAATAGGGCCGCTAAGGCACAACGGCGTGAAGCAGTATCGACCTCGCCTCAAATCCGCCCTTCTTGCATTGCCTCCTCCTTGCGAGATCGAATGCAGTGGAGGTGGAGATGCTCATCGAGGAACCGAGCACCACGCGACGGCCCAGGCTGTTGCGCTCCCCGTTGCCGCTCGCCTTGCTGGGTCTTGCGGGCTGCACGTCCATGCTGGTCGGGCTGGTCGAGGAGGCACCGGCTCCCGCAGCGATAACCGCGCCCTTCCCTTCGACAGGCGTGTTACAGGCCGCAAGCCTCTTCACGGATCAGCGCCTCGTCTTCCTCATGCTTCTCGGCGGCTTCCTTCTCATGGCCATCGGGTGTTTCGCACTTTCGAGGCGCAGCTTCCGGGATGCGCTCAAGGCGGAAGCGCAGCGGAGACGTTGAGGCCGGCGGGCCAGGCATCTTGCCCGCGCTTTCGTCCCCTGATAATCCCTCGGCTCTCCCTCGAGCGGCGAACCTGCCGTCTCCCATCTTCATGGTCAGTTCATGACGCGTCTACAGGCGAACCTCGTTCTTTTGCTCGCAGCAGCCATCTGGGGCGGCGGTTTCGTGGCCCAATCGACGGCAATGGGAAAGATCGGTCCCTTCTGGTTCGTCGGACTGCGTTTCGCCATCGCCGCACTCGCCGTTCTGCCCTTTGCACTGATCGAAGCGAAGAGATCGGCCCAACCTGCGGGCGGGAAGGCCTGGCTGTCCTTCGTACTCGTCGGGCTTGCCCTCTTTGCCGGGGCGATCACCCAGCAGATCGGACTGCTGACCACCACGGTCACCAATTCAAGCTTCCTCACCGGCCTCTACGTCGTCTTCGTACCCGTCATTTCGGTATTTGCACTGCGCCGGTATCCGCACTGGATCATCTGGCCGGCAGCCGCGATGTCGCTGACCGGGATTTTCCTGCTGAGCGGCGGAGCACTGGCCAGCCTCACCCGAGGAGACCTTCTCAGCATCATCTGCGCCTTCTTCTGGGCTATCCAGATCATTTTGGCCGGAATGTTCGTTACCGACACCGGCCGACCACTGGCGCTGTCGGTCACCCAGTTCGCCGTCTGCTCCCTGTGCTGCCTCGCCATTGCGCCATTCGTGGAAACCATCAGCGTGGAGGCAATCCTGTCCGCCGGCCGCGAGATCCTCTATGTCGGCGTGATTTCCTCCGGCCTTGCCTTCGTTCTGCAGGTTATCGGCCAGCGCTACACCACGGCGCCGCAGGCGGCGATCTTCCTGTCCAGCGAAGCTCTCTTTGGCGGATTGCTGGGCGCGCTGCTGCTGGGCGAGGTTCTCCCCCCGCCCGGCTACGTCGGATGCGCCATCATCTTTTCCGCCATGCTGCTGGTCGAGCTCGTGCCCGAACTTCGCCGGCGAAAAGCCCCGTCTTCCGCCGGGTGAAGCAAAGCGTCCGATGTCTTCGGATCGTGCCGGGATGCAGTTGGCTGCCAGTCTAGCGTGTGGAAACTACTGGACAGAGATCAAAAATACCCCTGTCTTTCATATTTTGGTCTTGCCTCCATTCAAGAGCGGGTGAGTCGCCGGCAGGCGGCGCAAAACTTTTTCTTGCCAATTTCCGATAAACACAGCACTCTGTGAATGTTCGGGCAATTTTCGAGCATGGGAAGACCTATAATAATGCGCTCCGGAGGCGACAAAACTTCGGGCGGGGTCTGGGGGGAACGGACGTCGATCTTTCCCGACTGGACACTGCGGCAACGACAGGGACCCTTTCTTAAAGCTGCCTGCCACCCGCCCCCCGGGGCGTCATTCTGATGCTGTCCGCCGCTGAACACGGACAGAAAGAAAAGGACCTGCTGCATGGCCGAAACTGGCACTGTAAAATTCTTCAACACCGACAAGGGCTTCGGCTTCATCAAGCCAGACAATGGCGGCGCCGATATCTTTGTCCACATCTCTGCCGTACAGGCTTCGGGTCTGTCCGGTCTTTCAGAAAACCAGAAAGTGAGCTTCGACACGGAACCGGATCGTCGTGGCAAGGGCCCCAAGGCCGTTAACTTGCAGATCTCCGGCTAAGCCAGGAAGGCTTTCTATTCGAGTTGAGGCCCGGCAGCTATGCCGGGTTTTTTTATGCTTTCGATCCCCTGGAGGAACGGATTGGTGCGTCGCTCGTCGCCGATCCTTCCGCCCGGACCATGGCCGCACAGGAAGCCGACATCGTCACCGAGTGGCAGCACCTTGTCGCGGATCGACGTCAGCAGGGTTTCATGGTTTCCGCCGGGCAGGTCCGTCCGACCGATGGAGCCGTTGAACAGAACATCGCCCAGATGGGCGAAGCGCTCCCGACGATTGACATAGATGACGTGGCCGGGCGCATGACCCGGGCAGTGCAAGACGTCGAAGACATGAGTGTCGAAGGAAACTTGCTCGCCTTCCTCGAGAAAGCGGTCAGGCACGACATTCCTGACGGACATCGGGACGCCGAACATCTGCGCCTGCGCCTCCAGTCCCTGAAGAAGCGGAAGGTCGTCCCTGTGGGGACCGATTACCGGAACGCCAAGCGCCTCCCGCAATTTATCGGCGCCGCCGGCATGATCGATGTGGCCGTGCGTCAACCAGATTTCGGTGATGTTCAATCCGTTCCGGGAAATCACGTCGAGGATCGCCGCGACATCGCCGCCCGGATCGATGACGACACCGTTCTTCGTCTCCTCGTCGAAGAGGATCGTGCAATTCTGCTGGAAGGGGGTCACCGGCACGATGCCGGCCTGAAGTCTGCCCATACTCGGCTCCCTGCGTTTCAGGACGGACCTATAACGGCCTGCGGCCGGAAATACAAAAGCTAGTTCAAGGCCGCGTGGTAACTGGATCCGGCCGAAACAGGGGGCGCCATGGATACCGTGGCGAGAAGGAATGCCGCGACCGCGAATTTCGCGGCAAGCACCGTCACGAACAAGGAACGCAGCGGATGCGCGGCTGGCCGGGAAGCTGCAGCTTCTTCGGATATTGAAAGTTGAGCATGGGCCATTGTGGTACTCCTGTCTTTTTGGCGACGGCAACGGCTGGGAGGCTCGATTGGTTCCCCGGCTTTCGGCTGTGGCGCCGCGGCCACAATCATTGGGCGAGCCACTGCGGAGGGGAACGGGATCATCGCAGGAACGTTGCGATCTCGGTTGAACATCAGGAGATGAACCAATGAAATCCAATCTGAACGCCATGCTGGCAGCCGCTGCCCTGGCTGCCGTCGCCGTCCCGGCGCAGGCGCAGATGAGCACGGTCACTGCGTCCGACATCACCGTCCGCTCGGGCCCCGGCGAGGAATATCCGGAGATCGGGCTGGCGACGCGCGGCAGCCAGGCCGTCATGGACGGCTGCCTTGCAGGCAGCAGCTGGTGCCGGATCGATGTCAACGGCATGCGGGGCTGGGTCTTCGCGCAGTATCTGACCATCCAGCACGA
>DASUPM010000374.1:0-3417 GCA_036281095.1 Pseudorhizobium sp. | reverse complement strand
TGTCGAGCGTCGGCTGGTCGCCCGTGTAGGAGTGGATCGTGGTCATGAAGCCATGATCGATGCCGACGGCGTCGTTCAGCACCTTCACGACGGGAACCAGGCAGTTCGTCGTGCAGGAGGCGTTCGAGATGACGATGTGGTCCTTGGTCAACTGGTCGTGGTTGACGCCGAAGACGACGGTCAGGTCGGCACCGTCGGCCGGAGCCGAGACGATGACGCGCTTGGCGCCTGCCGTCAGGTGGGCAGCGGCCTTGTCGCGGGCGGTGAAGATGCCGGTGCATTCCAGGGCGATGTCGACGCCCAGTTCCTTGTGCGGCAGGGTGGCCGGGTCGCGAACGGCGGTCACCTTGATCGGCTTGCCGCCGCCGACGGTGATGGTGTCGCCATCGACCTTCACGTCTGCCGGAAACTTGCCGTGGATGGAATCGTAGCGCAGCAGGTGAGCGTTGGTTTCGACCGGGCCGAGGTCGTTGATGGCGACGACTTCGATGTCGCTACGGCCGGATTCCACGATGGCACGCAGGACGTTGCGGCCGATACGGCCGAAGCCGTTGATGGCAACTCTAACAGTCATTCCATTCTCTCCCGTGAACTAACGGATGCAGGTTTAGAACTAGGTGCCGCAGGGTCGGGCGACCTTGCGGCAGATCAATCTCAGGCCAGCTTGGCCTCCGCCGCTTCGACCACGGCTTCCGCCGTGATGCCGAAGTGCTTGTAGAGATCCTTTGCCGGGCCGGACGCGCCGAAGGACTTCATTCCGACGAAGATGCCGTCCGAGCCGATCAGGGCGTCCCAGCCTTCGCGGACTGCCGCTTCCACCGCGACCTTGACCGGCGAGGTGCCGATGATGGCTTCGCGGTAGTCGGCAGGCTGGTCCATGAACAATTCGACGCAGGGGACCGAAACGACGCGGGTTGCAACGCCCTTCTGCTCGAGCGTGCCGGCCGCCTTGACGGCGATCTCGACTTCCGAGCCGGAAGCGAAGATCGTCACCTTCGCATCGCTGGCGGAGATGAGGTCATAAGCGCCGTAGGCGCAGAGGTTCTTCTCCTCGTACTCCTTGCGTACCGGCGAAAGGTTCTGGCGGGTCAGCGCCAGACCCGACGGGCGGTGCTTTTCCTTCAGCGCAAGCTGCCAGCACTCCGCCGTTTCCGTCTCGTCCGCCGGACGGAACACGAGGAGGTTCGGAATGGCGCGCAGGGCCGCCAGATGCTCGATGGGCTGGTGGGTCGGTCCGTCTTCTCCGACACCGATGGAATCGTGCGTCCAGACGTGAACGACCCGGATGCCCATGAGCGCAGCCAGGCGCACCGACGGGCGGCAATAATCGGAGAAGATCAGGAAGCCGCCGGAATAGGGGATGAGGCCGCCATGAAGCGCGATGCCGTTCATCGCGGCAGCGGTCGCGTGTTCGCGGATGCCCCAGTGCATGTAGCGGCCGGAGAAATCGGTCGGCGTGATCGCCTTCATCTGGCTCGTCTTGGTGTTGTTCGACGGCGTCAGGTCGGCAGAACCGCCGATCGTTTCCGGTAGAAGACCGTTGACGACCTCCAGAACGTCCTCGGAAGCCTTGCGGGTGGCGACGGTCGGATTGTTGTCCGCAACCTTCTTCTTGAAGGCGTCGATCGAACTGTCGAAATTGCCGGGCAGGTCACCGGCAAAGCGCCGCACGAATTCGGCCCGCTTCTCGGTCGCGGTCGCAGCCAGACGCTCTTCCCATTCCAGCCGGACCTTGTTCGACCTGAGGCCAGCGAGGCGCCATGCGTCGAGAACGTCGGCCGGAACGCTGAAGGCTTCCGCCTCCCATTCGAGCGACCGGCGGGCGGCGGCGATTTCCTCCGCGCCCAGCGGGCTACCGTGCACCTTGTGGGTCCCCTGCTTGTTGGGCGCACCGAAACCGATGATCGTCTTGCAGGCGATGAAGGTCGGCTTGTCCGACTTCTGGGCCGCCTCGATCGCGGCGCTGATCGCTTCCGGATCATGGCCGTCGATGGCGATCGTATTCCAGTTAACGGACTTGAAGCGGGCGATCTGGTCGGTCGAGTCGGACAGCGACACGGCGCCGTCGATGGTGATCGAGTTGTCGTCCCAGAACAGGACGAGCTTGTTCAGCTTCAGGTGGCCCGCGAGCGCGATCGCCTCCTGGCTGATGCCTTCCATGAGGCAGCCGTCGCCGGCAAGCACATAGGTGTAGTGGTTCTGCAGATCCGAGCCGAATTCGTCGCTGAGCTTGCGCTCGGCAATCGCCATGCCGACGGCATTGGCAATGCCCTGGCCGAGCGGACCAGTGGTCGTCTCGATCCCCGATACATGGCCGTATTCCGGATGCCCGGCGGTCTTCGAACCGACCTGGCGGAACTGCTTGATGTCTTCGATGGTGATGTCCTCGTAGCCCGTGAGATACAGGAGCGAATAGAGAAGCATCGAGCCATGGCCCGCCGACAGCACGAAGCGGTCGCGGTCGGGCCATAGCGGGTTCTTCGGATCGAAATTCATGAACCGGGTGAACAGAACCGTGGCGACGTCGGCCGCTCCCATCGGCAACCCGGGATGGCCGGAATTGGCCTTCTCCACGGCATCCATGGAAAGGAAGCGGATCGCGTTGGCCATCCGGTTGTGTTTTTCGCGAGAGATCATGACTGTTCCGCTGTTTCCGGGTATCGTTCACGGTCTTCGGGACGGACCGCGTGAAAGCGGCTGATCCTTAGCAGGTGCACCGCGCAAGTCAACAAAAGCGGCCTGCCAAAACCGTCCGCCTGGGGCGCAGTCGGGACGCCGCGGCTCATCGCCCGGGAGGTCCGTTCCGTGAGGCTGCGGGCGTCATTCACAAGATAGACGCGCCAAGGCGGGCGGCTTTGTTGACCCGTCTGAACGGGCTGCATAGTCTGCCGCTGAACCGGAGCGGCGGAAGGGCCGATTCGGATAATCCAGACGGAAGACTAGGATGCCGGCGGAAAAGACGTTGGACCAGGCACTTGCGGAGCTAAAGGCAGCCGTCGGCGGCCTGGAGAATGCCGTCGACATGCGCATCGAACACCAGCGCCAGAACGCTGAGGTCGAAGGTGAAGTGCGGCGCGTCCATGAGGATCGGGCGCGGCTGGCACAGGAACTGGATCAGGCGCAGTTTCGCGCCAACCGGCTGGAAGAGGTCAATCGCGAGGTCTCCCGTCGTCTTGTCACGGCGATGGAGACGATCCGGGCGGTTCTTGACCGGTAGCAGAGCAGGGATTGTCTATGGCTCAGGTGACGGTAACCATTGACGGCAAGGCCTACCGGATGGCCTGCGAGGAGGGACAGGAGGCCCACCTCACGGACCTGGCCGGCCGCTTCGACCAGTATGTCAGCCACCTGAAGAGCCAATTCGGCGAAATCGGCGATCTGAGGCTCACGGTGATGGCCGGCATCATGGTGATGGAC